>JASLGJ010000173.1 GCA_030150085.1 Candidatus Elarobacter sp.
CGCCCACTCCCGGCGCGCCGAAGAAGGCGGCCGTGCCCGGCGGGCGGCTCTCGCACACGCCGTCGGTCACCACCGCGAGCGCATCACCGGGGCCGAACGCCACCGTCTCCTCGGCGAACGCGGCGTCGGGCAGGATGCCCAGCAGCGGGCCGTTGGCGGCCAGCTCGCGGTAGGTCCCGCCGGCCTCCACCAGCAACGCGGTCGCGTGGCCGGCGGCGGTGTAGCGCACCAGCCCCGCGCGCGGCTCGACGATCGCCGCGAAGACTGCGGCGAAGAGCGGCTCGGGCTCGGCACCGTGCCGGCGGCGGAAGTTGCGGTCGGCCAGCTCGGTCGCGAGCGCGGGCGAGCCCGAGGCCTCGAGCACGCCTGCCATCTGCCAGGCCAGCGCGGCGGCCACGCGGGCCCGCTCGCGCCCGCTTCCGGCGACGTCGAGGACGAGCACCAGGAGCCGCTCACCGCCCAGCCGGCGCACGACCACCGCGTCGCCGCAGGCCGGCGTGCCGTCGCGCCCTCGCACGTCGGTCCAGACGCGCAGGGACGGGGGACGCGGGGACGAGACGAGCCGTGCGATCACCGGAGCTTGCCTCCTGACGACAACGAAGCGCCGCGCGGTGGAAACCGCGCCGGCTTGCGCTCAGGCTAGACGCCGGGCGCGAAGAAGCCGTGAGCGGGCGTTCACACCGCCGCGGCGTCCTTTCTCGGCTCCTTCGTACGCGCGGCCGACAATCGGGGCATGAAAACCGATTTGATCCTGCACGAAGACGTCGCGGAAGAGCTCGCCTCCGACCCCGGCGTCGACGCTTCGAACATCGGCGTCGCGTCGAAGAACGGCGTCGTCACGCTGAGCGGCACCGTGCGCGCGTACGCCGAGAAGATCGCGGCCGAGGAGGCCGCCAAGCGCGTCGCGGGGGTGAAGGCGCTCGCCTCGGAGATCGAGGTCGAGCTGCCGGCCTTCCGCCGGCGCATCGACACCGACATCGCCGCGGCGGCGCTGCACGCGCTGTCTTGGGAGGACACGATCCCGCGCGACGCGGTCACGGTCGAGGTCAGCCAGGGCTGGCTGACGCTCGAAGGCCGAGTCGAATGGCACTTCCAGAAGGAGAACGCCGAGCGCGCGGTGCGCCACCTCACCGGCGTGCGCGGCGTCTCCAACATGATCGTCATCGCGCCGCATGTCCTCAACGCCGACGTCAAGGACCAGATCCGCAAGAGCTTCGAGCGCAGCGCGGACATCGACGCGGCGCGGGTGATCGTCGAGACGCACGACGGCAGCGTGACCTTGCGCGGCACGGTGCGCTCGTGGGCCGAGCGGATCGACGCGGCGCGCGCCGCTTACGCCGTGCCCGGCGTGTCGGAGGTCGAGAACCTCACCACGGTCAGCCCCTGAGACGGGGCTGCGCGGGTTATGCCGGGGTCGGCTCGTCGCGTTGGGCCCAGCGCTCGACGATCCCGCGCAGGTCGTCGAGGCGCACGGGCTTGGCCAAATAGTCGTCCATTCCGGCGGCCAGGCAGGCTTCGCGGTCTTCCTTGAACGCGTTGGCGGTCATGGCGACGATCGGGACGTGAAGGCCGGTGCCGCGCTCGGCCGCGCGGATCGCGCGGGTGGCGGCGAAGCCGTCCATCTCGGGCATGTGGCAGTCCATGAAGACCAGCGCGAACGGCTCGCGCGCGAGCGCCTCGACCGCCTCGCGCCCGTTGCCGACGATGGTCGCCGCGCCGCCGAGCCGCGCGAACTGGTGCACCAGGATCTCGCGCAGGCCGGCATTGTCCTCGGCGACGAGGATCTTGTGCGCCGCCGAGCTCGCGCGCACCGCGTCCGCGGCGGCCAGGGGCGGCGCGCCGGCGCTCTCCTCGCCCGCCGCCTGCGGCCGCCCGAAGCGCGCGGTGAACCAGAACAGCGCGCCGCCGCCGGGTGCTTCGCTCACCCCGATCTCGCCCTGCATCAGCTCGACCAGCCGTTTGCAGATCGACAGCCCCAGGCCCGTCCCGCCGAAGCGCCGCGACGACGAGCTGTCAGCCTGCACGAACGGCTCGAACAGCTTGGGCACGAGCTCGGGCGCGATCCCGATCCCGCTGTCCTGGACCTCGAAGCGCACCACCGCGTGGCTGATCGAGGCCTCGACCGGCAGCGCGCGCACCGCGATCCGCCCGCTCGCGGTGAACTTCACCGCGTTGGAGAGCAGGTTGAGCAAGATCTGGCGCAGGCGGTGCGCGTCGCCGCGCACGACGCCCGGGATGGCCGGGGCGACGTAGACGTGCAGCGCGAGGTTCTTCTGGCGCACCTGCTGGGCGAGCACCGCGGCGGCGTTCTCGACCAGCGTCTCCAGCTCGAAGGCGGTCGTTTCGAGATCCAGCTTGCCGGCCTCGATCTTGGAGAAGTCCAGGATGCTGCTGATGATTCCGAGCAGCGCCTCGGCCGACTCGTCGATGGTCTCGACGAAGGCCCGCTGGCCCTCGTCGAGCGCCGTTCCGCTGAGCAGCTCCGCGGTCGCGATGATCGCATTGAGCGGGGTGCGCAGCTCGTGGCTCATCGTCGCCACGAACTGCGACTTGAGGCTGGACGCGTCGAGCGCGCGGTCGCGCTGGCGGCGCAGTTCCTCGGCGTTCTTGCGCTCGGTGATGTCGACCACGGAGGCCAGGACGAAGTCGCCCTTGGGAGTGCGGATCGGGCTGAGCCCGATCTCCAGCGGAACCTCGCTGCCGTCCTTGCGCAGCCCGTACAGGTCGCGCCCGGCGCCCATCGAGCGCGCGCTCGGGGCAAGGTTGTAGCCGGCCCGTAGGGCCGCGTGCTCGCCCCGCAGCGCCGCGGGCACGAGCCGGTCGACCGGCCCGCCCAGCAACTCGCCGCGGTTGTAGCCGAACAGGCGCTCGGTCTGCGCGTTGACCAGCGTGATGTTGCCCGCCCGGTCGATCACGATGCTGGCGTTGGGCGCGCCCTCGACGATCAGGCGCAGGTGCTCCTCGGCGTTCTTGCGCTCGGTGATGTCGGCGATCGCGGCCAGGGTGAAGCGGCCCTGCGCGGTCGAGATGGGATTGAGCCCGATCTCGATCGGCACCTCGGTGCCGTCCTTGCGCAGGCCGTAGAGGTCGCGCCCCGCGCCCATCGCGCGGGTCCGCGGCGCGGCCAGGTACCCGCCCCGCAGCGCAGGGTGCGCCGACCGGAAGCGCGCCGGGAGCAGCACCTCGACCGACGCTCCCAGCAGCTCGCCGGGGCCGTACCCGAACAGCCGCACCGCCTGCTCGTTGACCAGGACGATGGTGCCGTTGGCATCCGCGACGACGATCGCGATGGGAGCCGCCTCGACCACGAGGCGCAATTGGTCGGGGTCTTGCATGCCGAGCCTTTCGAGCTCGGACTTCGCCCCCGCCGGGGCGAATCCGGCTCGCTCGGCTCGTCAGGCCGCGCCCTGGGCGTGCCGCCACTCCCGCTCGCGGCCTTCGAGCTCGGCGCACAGGCGGGCCAGCAGGTCGTCCAGCGTCGCGCGCGCGATCGAGCGGCCCAGGACGGCGTCGAACAGCGCCCCCAGCGGCCCCAGCGGAGGCCTGTAGCTGCCCTCGATGCGCACCACCGTGCGCAGCGCCGCGATGCGCAGCCGGATCGCACCCTCGAAGTCCGGCAGCAGCCGCGAGCCGCCCGACCAGCGCAGCACGACCTCGTCGTGGGGCCGCCCGCGCTCGTCCAAGTCGGGCCGCAGGGCATAGTCGAAGCGCACCCGGCGGCGCAGCGCGAGCGGTCCCAGCGCGCCGCGCAGCGCGAACCGCCCGCCGTGCCGTTTGGCCTCGCGCAGGAAGGCTGAGACGTAGTCCTCGGCGGCCGAGAAGGGGCAGTCGGCCAAG
>JASLGJ010000217.1 GCA_030150085.1 Candidatus Elarobacter sp.
GCCGCCGCCGGGTGCGAACCTGCGCGTCACCGCCCCGACCCGCCGCGTGCCGATGGGCGCCGCCCGCGCCGGCGGGCCGCTGCTCGACGAGCAGGTCGCCGCCCCGAGCGCGGGCGGAAGAGCGGTCGGGGAGGCGCTCGCTCACCGGGCGAGCCTGCGCAACGCGGTCGTGCTGGCCGAGGTGCTGGCCCCTCCGGTCTCGCTGCGGTGACAACTCCGCGCCGAAAAACGCGTTCTAACCGCTAGATGCCGTCGATCACCAGCGAGGCGACCTTCGACCTCGGCGGGCTTGCCGAGCCCATCCGCTTCTGCGGTCACCGCGACCAGAACCTCAACGCCCTCGAAGCGCTCATCCCCGTCGTCCTGCGCCTGGACGGCGACCGGGTCCACGTCAGCGGCGACCGGGCGGCCGTCCGCCGGGCCTAGGACGTGCTCGGCGCGATGCTCGCCGCCGCGAAGAGCGGGGCGCAGGTCACCCCCGACGACGTCGCCTTGGCGGCGCGCGGGAGCGCCAACGGCAACGGCGAGCGCAACGGCATCCCGCCGACGCTGGCCACGACCGCGCGCGGCAAGGACGTCCGCCCCAAGACCGCCGGCCAGCGCGCGCTGGTCGCCGCGATCCAGCACAACACGCTCTCGTTCGCGATCGGCCCGGCCGGCACGGGCAAGACCTTCCTCGCCATCGTGATGGCGGTGCGCGCCCTCAAGGCGCGCGAGGTGTCGCGCATCGTGCTCTCGCGGCCGGCCGTCGAGGCGGGCGAGAAGCTCGGCTTCCTGCCCGGCGACCTCAAGGAGAAGGTCGATCCCTACCTGCGCCCGCTCTACGACGCGCTGCGCGAGATGCTCGACGACGGCACGACCGAGAAGTACCTCGAACGGGGCACGGTCGAGGTCGCGCCGCTGGCGTACATGCGCGGCCGCACGCTGTCCGACGCGTTCGTGATCCTCGACGAGGCCCAGAACACCAGCCACGAGCAGCTCAAGATGTTCCTCACCCGTCTGGGCCAAGGCTCGAAGATGGTCGTCACCGGCGACGAGACGCAGATCGACCTGCCGCGCGGCATGCGCAGCGGCATCCACGACGTCGAGCGCCTGTTCACCGGCATGGACGACGTCGGCATCGTGCGCCTCGACGAGACCGACGTGGTGCGCCACCCGCTGGTCGGCCGCATCGTCCAAGCCTACGACCGTCTCTCGCGGGAAAGAGACGCCTAGCATGACGACCACCGGCAACGGACGCACGTAGCGCCTTGGTCTACCTCGACAACCAGACGCGCGGGACCGGGCTCGACACGCGTGGGCTCTCGCGCGTGGTGGAGCGGCTGCTGCGCGAGATCGGCGAGGACGGCAGCAGCGTGTCGCTGACGTTCGTGCGCGATCCGGCGATGCGCGCGCTCAACCGCGAGCACCGCGGCAAGGATGCGCCGACCGACGTGCTGAGCTTCCCGCTCTACGCGCCCGAGGACTTCGACCGCGCGGGCCGCACCCGGCCGCTCGCCCGCGAAGCCTCCGGCGGCGGCGCGGAGCGGATGCTGGGAGACATCGTGGTCAGCGTCGACACCGCCGCGCGCCAAGCCGCCGAGTACGACGCCGACCTCGACCGCGAGGTGCGCCGGCTGCTGATTCACAGCGTGCTGCACCTGGCCGGCCACGACCACATGGAGCCCGGCGAGCGGGCCGTGATGGAGGCCGAGGAGCGCCGCCTGGCCGACGCGATCGGAATGCCCTGGCCCTACCTCGAAGCGAGCGCGCGATGATTCGCCGTCTGCTCGCCGTCTGCGCGCTTGCCGCGCTCGCGTTCGGCGTTCCCGCGCGAGGCCGCGCGGCGAGCCCGCCCCCGCCGGCCGCGCCGAGCGCCGCGCCGAACGCGGAGCCGACCCCGCGCACCGGCGAGGAGGCGCACGCGCACTGGGCCGTCTCCAGCGCCGACCCGCAGACGCAGGCGCTCGTCGACCGCGGCCTGGCGATGCTCTACGCGTTCGACGTGGGCGAGGCGCGGGTCGCCTTCGGCCAAGCCGCGCAGCGCGCGCCCGACCTGGCCCTGGCCTACTGGGGCATGGCCGAGGCCGACACGATCGACATCAACCAGCCCAGCACGCCCGAGGGCGAGAAGCGCGGCGCCGAGGCGGTGGCCAAGGGCCGCGCGCACCTGGCGCACGCCTCGCCCGACGAGCGCGCGCTGCTCGACGCGATCGGCAAGCGCTACGCGCCCGGCACGCAGGCGGAGAAGTTCCGCCGCTACGCCGACGCCCTGAGCGCCTACGCCAAGACCCACCGCGACGACCCCAACCTGCTCGCCGTGGCGGCCTACGCGGTCTTCACCGCCGAGGACGACGTGGTCGACGGCAAGGACGCGCTGACGCCCAAGTCGCGCGAGGCGCTCGCCGACCTGGACCGTGCGCTCGAGCTCGACCCGACCAACCTGGGGGCGCACCACCTGCGCATCCACCTGCTCGAGTACGCGTCCCGCGCGAAGGACGCCGTCCCCGACGCCGAGGCGCTGTCGTCGTACAGCTATCCGCCCGGCGAGTCGCACCTGCCGCACATGGCGGGCCACATCTGGGCCCGCACCGGCGACTACGCCCGGCTGGCCGCCGACAACGTGCGCGCGGTGCGCAACGACGAGGTCTGGTTCGCCCAAGGCGACGGCCCGGGCCAGCAGTACATGCGCCGCTATCACGACCACTGCGTCGACTTCGTGCTCTACGGCCTGACCACGCTCGGGCGCGACGACGAGGCCCGCGCCGCGGCCAAGAGCGAGGACGCCGAGATGCGGACCGACCTCGCGCTGCGGCTGCGCGACGACGCGGGCGTCCTGGCGACCGCCCCGGCGGGCGCGCACGCCGAGCGC
>JASLGJ010000165.1 GCA_030150085.1 Candidatus Elarobacter sp.
GTCATCACGATCGGGAACACGTTGGCGTCCTCGGCGAAGGCGATGCTCGGGTCGACGAAGCCGTTGGCGGTCGCGAACACCGCGCCCGCGGCGCCCGCGATGGCCGCGCTGATGGCCCAGGCGACGATCTTGTAGCGGGTCGCCGAGATGCCCAGCACGGCGGCCGCGTCCTCGTTCTCGCGGATCGCGACGAAGGCGTAGCCCAGCTTCGAGCGCGCGATCAGGAAGGTCGTCCCGATCGCCGCCAGCGCGACCGCCCACGAGGCGTAGTAGTAGAGCGAGAAATGGGCTTGGTCGACCTGTTTGAGCGCCAGGCCGCCGGTGCCGCCGAAGGCGTCGAGGTTGCCCACGATGTCGGCCACCGCGAGCGCCAGCCCGAGCGTGGCGATGCCGAAGTAATGCCCTTTGAGGCGCAGCACCGCCAGCCCGACCAGCCCGGCGAACGCGGCGTTGGCGACCACCGCCAGCGCGATCCCGGCCAGCAGGTTCTCGACGCCGTGCGCGTTGAGCAGCGCCGCGCAGTAGCAGCCCAGCCCGTAGAATACGACGTTGCCGAACGAGACGTAGCCCGTGTAGCCGCCGATCATGTTCCAGCCGTAGGCCAGCGCGACGTAGGTCAGGATGGTGCGGAACAGTGTCTGGTAGCCCGGCAGCGCGACCGGAACGAACAGCAGCACGACCATCAGGCCGAGCGAGACCCACAGCGCGAGCGGGCTGCCGGTGATCCCGCCCAGGCCGATGCGGCGCAGCGCGGCGCTCGTCGCGGCGCTGCTCACGCGGTCGCGCGCCCCATGATCCCGGTCGGGCGGACGATCAGCACGATCAGCAGCACGATCAGCGCGACCGCGTCCTGCAGGCCGGTGCCGCTGATGTGCTGGCTGCCGATCGTGAAGTCGAGCTGCGAGGCGAAGGCCTCGACGATCCCGTAGGCCAGCCCGCCGACCAGCGCGCCCTGCACCGAGCCCAGGCCGCCCAGCACGCACACCACGAAGGCCTTGATCAAGAACGGCTGGCCCATCGCCGGGTTGAGCGAGTACGAGAGCGAGACCAGCGTTCCGGCCACGCCCGCGAGGCCGGCGCCCAGCCCGAACACGATCGCATAGATGCGCGCCACGCGCACCCCGGTCAGCTGGGCCGCGCCGATGTCCATCGAGGTCGCGCGGATCGCCCGCCCGGTGCGCGAGCGGGTCAGCCAGAGCTGCATCACGCCGGTGATCGCCAGCGCCGCGATCAGGGTGTAGACCTTGGCCCAGGGCACGGTCACCCCGCCCAGGGTGAAGTTTGTCCCCGAGTAGGTCGTGGTCACGCCGCGCGTGTCGCCGGTCCAGATCTGCAGCGCGACGTTGACGATCAGCAGCGACAGCCCGAAGGTGAGCAGGAAGGTGGTCAGCAGCGGCGCGCGGGTGACCCAGTTGATCAGGTAGCGCTGGATCAGGTAGCCCAGCGCGAACAGCAGCGCGAACGAGACCGGCAGCGAGAGGAACGGGTCGAGGTGGAAGCTCGTGAAGAGCTGCCACGTCACGTACGCTCCGAGCATCACGAACGCCCCGTGCGCGAGGTTGATGATGTTCATGATGCCCCAGACGAGCGAGAATCCCAGGGCCACCACGGCCAGGATCCCGCCCGCGAGGATGCCGTTGACGAGATCCTGAGCCAGAAGGTGCACGAACGCTCCCTGCGCTAGCGCGCGCCCCAGGGCGGGGTGGGGTACTTGGGCTTGGCCTCGGCCAGGCCGGCCGGCCAGACGGTGACCAGGCGCCCGTTCTGGATCTGGTTGACCACCATCGGCTTGTACACGTTGATGCCGCGCTGGTCGAACTTGATGATGCCGTAGAACGTCGTCACGTCGAGCTTGGCCAGCGCGTCGCGGACCTTCTCGGGGTCGAGCGAGCCGGCGCGCGTGAGCGCGTACTGGAAGGCCAGGCAGGTCGCGGTCGACTCGGCGTTGTGGTAGTCGGGGCGGTGCTTGTACGTGCCCTCGAAGGCCTTGGCGTACTCCTTGGAGGTCTGGTAGAAGCCGGGGTCGCCCTTGTACTTGACCGCGTCCGACCACTGCGCGCCGCCGTAGACGTCGTTGGCGTCCTTGCCCAGCGAGTTGGTGAAGTCGGGGGTGTCGGGGCCGACCGAGTAGCCGTACATCTTGGCCTGGACGTTCTGCTCCTTGAGGCCCTTCTGCACCAGCAGCGCGTCCTGCAGGTGCCCGGCGTTGAGGATGATGTCCGGGTTCGCGGCCTTGACCGCCGAGACGATCGACGACACGTCGGTCGCGGTGTCGGGGTACTTGTTGTTGTAGACGACCTTCATGCCGTGCGCGCTGGCCCAGTCGGCCGCGCCCTGCGCGACCTCCTGCGAGAACGAGTCGCTGGCGGCGGTGATCGCCACGCTCTTGGGGGCGGGCTTCTGCTTGGTCGCCATCTCGAGCACGCCCTCGAGGTAGCGCTTGGCCGGCGAGAGCACGGCGAACGAGTACTTGAAGCCCTGGCTGAAGATCTTCTCGGCCGCGCCGTTGCCCTCGACCATCGGGATCTTCTTGCGCTCGACGAGCTGCGCGACGGTGAACGCGGTGCCCGAGCCGTACGGCCCGAGGATGAAGTTGACGTGGTCCTGGTCGATCAGGCGCTCGGCGAGCTGTGCCGCCGTGGCCGGCTTGGACTCGTCGTCGTAGTACTTGATGTCGACCTTGTAGGACTTGCCGCCGACCTTGATCCCGCCGTGCTTGTTGACGTAGTCCTTCCAGAAGTCGTAGCCCTCTTGGGTCAGGTGGCCCTCCTTGGTGAGAGAGCCCGTCAGCGAGACCGCGGAGCCGAACACGATCGTGTCGCCCGCCGCGGCGGGGGGCCGGACGTGCGCGGTGCTCGCGAAAGCGGTCGCCAGCGCGAGCGCGCCGACCATCAACGGACGGTAGTGCATCAGACCTCCGG
>JASLGJ010000284.1 GCA_030150085.1 Candidatus Elarobacter sp.
AGTTGGTCTTGATCGGCGGCAGCAGGTGCTTGACGGACTGCTCGAGCGGCATCGGGGCGCCGCGCACGATGCGGGGGGCGGTCATTACTGTGGAGGTCACCTCGTCGGATCGTTCCCGCTCCCGCCGTTCTCGCCGCTGAAGTGGAACGGGCAGGCGGTCAGTTCGGTCTCGTTCCGGTCCGGGATGAAGTACTGCTTCCACTCGCGGTTGCCGGGGTCGCCGTAGTTGCCCAGGTTCGGGTAGAGATCGATCCGGTCGTAGTTGCGCAGGTGCTTGCGGATCACCCGTCGCGCGTTCTGCCCGGCCTTGGTGTCGCCGGTGATGCCCTCGAAGACCCAGCGCGGCTGGAACGTGACGTAGAAACCCATCGCCCGGCGGCTGAGCCGGTGCTCGTGCAGCGGCGTGTTGCAGACCACGAAGAACGTGTCGCCGCCGAAGCAGAACTCCCAGTCAGGGTCGCCGGGATCGGTCGGGATGCCGGCCGGCCACGCCTCGGGATCGCGCTCGTGCAGCTGCTGCAGCAGGTTCCAGAACGCGGCGAAGTACTGCCGCTCCGTTTCCAGCTTGGCGGCGGGGTTGAAGAAGCACACCAGCGACGTCATGCGGTCGATGGACTTGTACTGTCCGATGTACTCGAGCAGCGTCTGCCCCAGCAGAGCGATGTCGTCGGGCGACCGGAAATCGTCGAGGAACAGGAAGCGCAGCCCGCCGCGCTCGTCGGCCAGCGTCCCGAACGTGCAGGGAAACGTTCTCTCCTTCGAGCTGAGATCGCGGTGGAAGCTCTCGAAGAAACGAGCTTGCCAGGAATCGGGCGCGAAGTGCGCGCGAATGGTCTCCGCGCTGTGGATCAGGGTCGTCTGCATCAACGTCTCTACTCCGAGGGTGGGTCGGGGCAAGATAAGGCGAGCGGGCGACGCGAGTCGCGCGAGCACCGCGAACGAGATAAGGGCGTCAGGAGCGCGAGAACGTCATGCCGCCGCGGCAGCGCTCATTGTATGCACGCAGCGCGCGAACCAGCGCGCGATGGCGCGCGTTGGCACTCGCTCTGACATAGAGCATTTACACCTACACCCTTTCCCCGGCGCATCATACCAGGGTTTGCGCGCCGCGACAATCACACGTGGCCGAAGGAATCGCCGTCAACGTGTCGACGCCGCAGTGTATGCAATCGAGATTGCAAGCGGGCGCTTCGACCCCCGAAAGCACGGGCTGGGCGCCCTGTCCGATGTGGTCAAAACCGGCAGGACCTTCCCCCGGAGGGCTGAAGGCTCGCGGACCCCTCACGGCTCCACGAGGAGAACCTGCCGATGGATGACATCGCGCGCCTCAGGAACGTTGCCGTCGTCGGCCCGCACCACGCGGGCAAGACGACCCTGGTCGAGGCGCTGCTCGCGCACTGCGGAGCGATTCCGCGCCGGGGTTCCGTCCGCGACGGAACCACCACCACCGACTGCGAGCCCGAAGCGATCGGGCACCTCCAGTCCGTCTGCGTCGGCTTCGCGCACGCCTCGTGCGGAGCGGTCGACCTGACCCTCGTCGACACCCCCGGCTTCGTCGACTTCTTCGAGGAGACGAAGCTCGCGCTGGTCGCGGCCGACGCCGCGCTGATCGTGATCGACGCCGAACCGGGCCGCGTCGCCCAGACCGCGGCGCTGGTCGAGTACCTCGAGGCGCGCACGATGCCGCACCTCTTCTTCGTCAACAAGCTGGACCGCCCGGGCGCGGACTTCGACGCCACCCTGGCGGCGCTGCGCGAGGCCTACGGCCCGCACGTCGTCGCGACGCACCTCCCGATCGGCATCGGCGACAAGCTGGGCGGCTACGTCGACCTGGCGACGAAGCACGCGTTTCTCAGCGGCGACGCGGGCCCGACCGAGATCGCGATCCCGGGCGGCATGCGCGACGCGGTCGAGACGCAGCGCACGATCCTGCTCGAAGCGCTGGCCGACTTCGACGACACCCTGATGGAAGAATTGCTCGACGGCAAGGATCCGAGCCAAGACGAGATCGAGCGCGACCTGTGCGAGGACTGCGCGCACGACCAGATCGTGCCGGTGCTCGTCGGCGCGGCGCAGGAGAGCATCGGGCTGGCGCCGCTGGTCGACGCGATCGCGCGGCTCTTCCCCTCGCCCGCGACCGAACCGCGGCGCGACGTCGACGGCCGCCCGGTGGTGCCGCGCGCGGACGGCCCCATCGTGGCGCAGGTCTGCAAGACCGTCGTCCACCCGCAGCAGGGCAAGCTCTCGGTGGTGCGCGTCTTCACCGGCACCCTGACCCCCTCGGCGCAGATCGTCAACGCCTCGCGGGGCGGGACGGCCGTGCGCCTCTCCTCCCTGGTGCGGCTGTTCGGCAAGCGCCAGGAACCCATCGCCTCGGCCGGGCCGGGCGCGATCGTCGCGCTGGCGCGCCTGGACGGGGTCTGCACCGGCGACACGCTCGGCTCGCCCAATGCCGGCGTGCTGATGCCCACCGTGCCGCTCTCCGAGCCGCTCTTCGCGGTCGCCATCGCGCCCGCCCAGCGCCTCGACGAAGCCAAGCTCTCGCAGGCTCTGGCGCGGCTGATCGACGAGGACCCCGCGCTGCGCGTGGCGCGCGCGGAGCTGACCAACGAGCTGCAGCTGCTGGGCTGTGGCGAGACGCACGTCGCGACCGCGACCGAGCGCCTGGCGCGCAAGTTCAACGTCGACGTGAAGACCCACCCGCCCTCGATCGCCTACCGCGAGACGATCCAGAGCGGGACCGAGATCCACTCCCGCTACAAGCACCAGACCGGCGGGCACGGGCAGTTCGCCGACGTGAAGCTGCGCTTCGAGCCGCGCGAGCGCGGCAGCGGGGTGACGTTCTCGGAGCAGATCGTGGGCGGGGTGGTGCCCAAGCAGTTCTTCCCCGCGGTCGAGAAAGGCGTGCGCGAAGCGCTCGCCGCGGGCGGGCCGCACGGCTATCCCGTCACCGACCTGCACGTCACGCTGTTCGACGGCGCCTTCCACGACGTCGACTCCAGCGAAGCGTCGTTCAAGACCGCGGCCGGGATGGCGGTGCGCGACGCGCTGCACAAGCTCGGCACGGTCGTGCTCGAACCGCTGATGCACCTCGAGGTGGTGATCCCCTCGGCCTCGCTCTCGGCGGCGGTCTCGCAGCTCACCGCCAAGCGCGGCCAGATCCTGGGCTTCGAGACGGCCGACAAGCCGGGCCGCGAGCGGCTCCGGGCGCTCGTGCCGCAAGCCGAGCTCGCGCGCTACGCGACCGAGCTGCGCACCGCGACCGCCGGCCTGGGCACGTTCAGCGCGCGTTACGAGCGCTTCGAGCTGGCGCCCGAGCGCCCGCTCGCCGGGGCGGCACCGCGCTGAGGGAGGGCGCGGCGTCCGCTCGGAACGTTCTTCCGGTGGACACCGCGCCGCCCGTCTTCACCGCCCGCCCGCCTCAGGAGTGTCCCGCCCATCGCGGGATCGAGGTGCTGGGCGACAAGTGGAAGCTGCTGATCGTGATCGCGCTCGGCCAGAACGGGCGCATGCGCTTCGGCGCGCTGCACGCCGCGCTGGCCGGCATCAACCAGAAGGTGTTGACCAGCGCGCTGCGCGGCCTGGAGCGCGACGGTATCGTCGCGCGCACGGCCTACACCGAGCTGCCGCCGCGAGTGGAGTACGACCTCACCGAGCGCGGGCGCGGCGCGCTGCCGGTCGTGCAGGCGCTCGACGACTGGGCCCTGCGCTTCGGCCTCTGAAGGACTACACCTGCGGCGAGCCCGGCTGGGAAGCTGTCGCCGACTTCGCCCTGGACTGGGCGCTCGCGCCGGTGGCCGGCGAGCTCGGCTAGGGCGC
>JASLGJ010000288.1 GCA_030150085.1 Candidatus Elarobacter sp.
CTCTACCAGAAGCACCCCTCGTTCATGCTGGTGCTCGACCGGACCGGCGCGCGGGCCGGCGACGCGACCGTGCACGGCGCGCCCGAGACGCACCTCTCGGTGCAGGGCCAGCGGGTCGACGTCGACGTCGCCGGCGCGGACCCGGCCCTGATCGAGGAGTACGTCGCGGCGCTGTGCCCCGAGAGCGTCCCGACCGTCCTGTGGTGGAGCACCCGCAACCTCGCCTCGCGCCCCGCGTTCGACCGTTTGGTGCGGCACGCCACGACGCTGGTCGTCGACTCGTCGGGCAGCGTCGGCGACGAAGGGCCGCTGCGCAGCCTGATCGCCTTTCACGCCGCGCAGCCCGAGGTGCGCGTGCGCGACCTGGCCTGGCTGCGCCTGAGCCCCTGGCGGGACATGATCGCGCACTTCTTCGACGATCCGAACCTGCTGGGCGAGCTGTACAGCATTCGCAAGCTGCACATCGTCAGCGGCTCGGAGGCCGAAGCGCTGTACCTGGGCGGCTGGCTGGCGAGCCGGCTGGGCTGGCGGCCCGGCGGGCGCGACACGTTCGCCGACGGCAGCGGGCACGAGGTCCGCTTCGAGCGCCGGCGCGAGGGCGAGCTGCGCCGCGTGCAGAGCGTCTGCCTCGACAGCGAAGCATCGTGGTACCACGGCGAGGTGACCGCCGACGCCGGGGTCGTCGCGGTCTGGGTCGAGGGCGAGCACGCGCGCGAGCGGCGCCTGTTCCCGCTGCAGGCCGTCGACAACACCTCGCTGCTCGAACGGGCCGTGCTGGAAAGCGGGCCGGACGAGGTGTTCGAGACCGCGCTGCGCAGCGTGGGGACGCTGATCGGCTAGTCCAGCGCCTCGGCGAGGGGTTGGAACCAAACCGGGCGCGGCCGGGTAGAGTGCGCCCATGAAGCGACTACTTCTCACCGCCGCCGCGGTCGCGGCGCTCGCGCCCGCCGTCTCGGCCCAGACCGTGCTGGCCCCGCGCGGCACCGAGTTCGAGGCCCGGCTCAACAGCGAGCTGAGCACGAAGCGCCTGCACGACGGCGACACCTTCACGCTGACCGAGCACGAGGGCTTCTTCCACCACGCTCCGCCCGCGCTCAAAGGCGCGACGATCGACGGCCACGTCGAGAACGTCTCACCCGCGCGCATGGGCCACGGCGCGTCGATGAACGTCTTCTTCGACGACGTCAAGCTGGCCGACGGCACGAGCGCGCCGCTGGACGCGAAGGTGACCTCGACCAAGGCGCTCGAGCCCAAGACCCACCACCTGCGCGACCTGGGCCTGATCGTCGGCGGGGCCGTGGTGGGCCACCACGTCGCCGCTTCGCGCGGCATGAAGCACGGCGGCTTGGCCGGCGCGGCGGGCGGCTTCGCGCTCGCGACCAGCCTCAAGAGCGACATCGACGTCAAGCGCGGCACGATCCTCCACCTGCGCCTGAACCGCGAGCTGGTGCCCGGCTCGCCCAACTGACGCCGCGGCGCGCTCGGCCGGAAGGAGCGCCCCACCCGCGGGGCGCTTCTTCTGTTGTCATGGCCGAGATTCGCACCGTCACCGTCCTGCCCGACAGCGCCGCGCTCGCCGCGGCGTGCGCCGACTACATCGTCGAGGTCGTGGGCGCGGCGCTGGCCCAGCGCGATCTGGCCCACGTGGCGCTGGCCGGCGGCAGCACGCCGCGCGCGGTGAACGCGCTCCTGAGCGCCGAACCGCGGCGGAGCGCGCTCGACTGGAGCCGGGTGGTGTTCTGGTTCGGCGACGAGCGCTGCGTGCCGCCCGCCGACCCCGAGTCGAACTACCGCATGAACCGCGAAACGCTGCTCGACCCGCTCGGGATCGCGCCCGAGCGCGCGCACCGCATGCACGGCGAGAACGAGCCGACCTCGGCCGCGGCCGACTACGACGTGCTGCTGGCGCAGCACCTGGGCGAGCGCCCGCGGCTCGACCTGATCCTGCTCGGGATGGGCCCCGACGGCCACACCGCCTCGCTCTTCCCCGGCACCACGCGCGGGATCGACCGCGACAAGCGCTGCATCGCCCACTACGTCCCCAAGCTCGACCGCTGGCGCATCACCCTGACCCCGCGCACGATCAACGCCGCCCACCACGTCGCGATCACCGCGGGCGGCGCGGAGAAAGCCGACGCCCTGCACGGCGTGCTCGACGGCCCGCGCCAAACCGACGTCTACCCCGCCCAGCTCGTCCACCCCGAGAAAGGCGAGCTGCGCTGGCTCGTCGACGCCGCCGCGGCCGCGAAGCTCTAAGCCGATATCACAGTTGCCGCCGCCGCGGCCGGCTCGGGCCGCGTCACCCACCATGCCGGCAGCATCGCCAGCGCGAGCAGCAGCGCGGCCAGGTACCACGGCGCGCCGGGCACGTTCCAAGCGCGCAGTGGGCTGATCGCGGCGGTGAACGCCAGGGTGAAGATCGCCGGGCCGATCAGCGCGGCGATACCGCGCAGGCTGCCGATCGCGCCTTGCAATTCGCCCTGCTCGGACGGCCCGACCCGGCGCGTCATGATCTGCTGCGCCGCCGCGGCCAGGCCCCACAGCGCCATCACCGGCGTGCCCAGCGAAAACACCCAGCCGTTCGAGCCCAGGCCGTAGAGCGCCATCCCGAGCGAGCCGAACGCCAGGCCCCACAGCAGCGCGCTCCGCTCGCCCAGCCGGCGCACCGCGGGCCCGACCAGCCCGCCCTGCACCACCGCCGAGCTGAGGCCGACGAGCGCGAGCGACAAGCCCACCGCGCGCTGGTCCCAGCCGTAGCGGTAGATCACGTAGAGCACGAACACGCTGGGCAGCACGACGCCGGCGAGCATGCTCGTGAAGCTGACCACGGCCAGCCCGAACAGCTCGCGGTGCGAGCGCAGCAGGCGCAGCGAGCCCAGCGGGTTGGCCTTGCCCCAGGCGAACGCGCGCGTGCGGTGCTCGCGCGCCAGCGACTCCGGCAGCACGAACGCGCCGTAGAGCCCGTTGAGCAGGCTGAATCCCGCCGCGACCCAGAACGGCAGGCGCGGGTCGGCGTTGGCGAGCAGCCCGCCGACGGCGGGGCCGAGGATGAACCCCAGCCCGAACGCCGCGCCGATCATGCCGAACCCCGCGGCGCGCTCGTCGGGCGGCGTCACGTCGGCGATGTACGCGCCCGCCACGGTCATGCTGGCCGAGGTGACGCCGGCGACGATGCGGCCGGCGAACAGCCAGGCCAGGTTCGGCGCGAGCGCCATCACGACGTAGTCCAGCCCCAGGCCGAGGTTGGACAGCACGATCACGGGCTTGCGGCCCCAGCGGTCCGACAGCATGCCCAGCAGCGGCGAGAACGCGAACTGCATCAGCGCGAACGCGGTGCCGAACACGCCGAAGACCAGCGAGGCCCGCGCGGCGTCGCCGCCGACGAACGAGACGACGAGCTTGGGCAGCACCGGCGCGATCATGCCCAGCGCGAGCATGTCGAGCACGACCGTCACGAAGATGAACGCGAGCGCGCCGCGGCGCGGCCCGGCCGGCGTCATGGGAGGTCCGCCGGGGCGGGAATCGCGTCGAGCGCGACGATCCACAGCTCGACGGCGCGCGCGATGCGGGCCCGCTCGCCGGTCGCGCACAGGTCGAGCAAGAAGCCGCGGAAGCCGGCCAGGATCACGGTCGCGATCGCACGTGCGTCGGGCGCGGAATAGCCGTCGCGCAGTGCGGGCGCCTCGAGGAAGGCCAGCCAGTCGCCGACCGCGCCGCGCAGGAACGCCGCGAACCGCTTGCGGTCCTGCAGCGCCAGGCCGTAGACCTCGAAGAACAGCCGGAACACCGGCTCGTGCTCGGGCGCGCTCATGACGGCCCAGGCCGCCCGGATCGTCTGCCCGTACGAGGCCGCGTCGCGCGGGAGCGTGGCGAAGATGGCGCGCTGGCGCGCGCGCGCCGTGTCGAGCACCTCACCGATCAGCTCCTCCTTCGATCCGAAGTAGTACAGCAGGACGCGCGGGCTCGAGCCGACCGCGCTCGCGAGCGGGCGCAGCGAAAGATCCGCCAGCCCGTTCGCGGTCACGTAGTCGACGATGAGTTCGAGAAGCTCGTCACGCCGCCGGTCGTCGGCGCCGCCTGCCATGCCGTCACTCTAGCACTTTGAAACACTCGTTTCAAGTCCCATGATCCCGTGCCTCGGTGGACTTTGCCTCGTACTGTGGCCTCGTGCGCTCGTAGCACGAAAACAGGCCACCGAATCGCTCGGCGGCCTGTTTCGGTTCAGCGTACTACGCGGTGCGGCGCGTCTGAGTGCGGGGCTGCGCCGGTTCTACTGCGGCCGGCGCGGCGCGGGCGACGTCCCCGGCGCAGGCGACGCGCCCGGCCCAGGCGACGTCCCCGGTGCCGCTGAGGTGCCACCCGCGGGCGCACCGCCGGCGGGCGTCTGCACGGCGGGCAGCACGCTGGTCGCGCCGGCGGCGTTGAGGGTCGTGCCGCCCAGGGCGCTGGCGTCGATGCCGTTCTGC
>JASLGJ010000291.1 GCA_030150085.1 Candidatus Elarobacter sp.
CGCGGCGGGCGTGGCGGCCGCGCTGCCGGGCCGGGCGCGAGCGCGGCCAGCACCTGGCGCTCGCGCGCCGTCTCGTGGGCGAGCAGCTCGTCGACCCGCCGGTCGAGGTCGGGGAAGGGCTCGCCGTGCGCGGGCAGCGCCCCGCCCGGACCCAGGCCGCGCACCGCGCGCAGCGAGCGCACGTAGTTCCCGAGCGGGTCGGCGCGGTGCTCGTGCCAGATGCCGACGTGCGGGGTCACCGGGTCGAGCACGTGGTCGCCGGTGAGCAGCTTGCCGCTGCGCGCGTCGGCGAAGCACAGGTGGCCCGGCGTGTGGCCGGGCGTCCACACCGCGCGCAGCCGGCCAATCCGCTCGCCGTCGGCAAGCAGCCGGGTCGGCGCGACCAGGTCCGAGCGGTGGTGCTGCAGGTCGTCGGCCATCGGCTCGCCGATCGCGAAGCCGTTGCGCTCGATCCACGCGTCGGCGTCGGCGTCCGAGCCGTCGAGGTCGGCCAGGTGGACGCGCGCGACGTCCCAGTCGGCGGCGTGCATCAGCAGCTCGGGCACGCCCGCGGCGACGAGCGTGCCGGCCAAGCCGTAGTGGTCGAAGTGGAAGTGCGTGATCAGCAGCCGGCGCACGTCGCGCAGCGCGCGCCCGTGCTCGGCCAGACCCTCGTGCAGCGCGGCCAGCACGTCGTCGGCCTTCCAGCCGCAGTCGACCAGGGTGTACCCGTCGTCGTCCTCGAGCAGGTAGCCGTTCACGTAGCGGAGCGGGTTGCCGGCCATCGGCAGGCGGATCTGCACGATGCCGTCGGCCAGGACGGACGTGCGCGCGAAGTCGGAGGGCATACCGTTGGCCCGCTTCGCGCTCGCCGTCCGTCCCCCGTTTCGCGCTAGGCCGGGGTGCCGCTCAGGCTCGCCGCGTTCGCCGCGATGACCTGCGCGAAGCGCGCCAGGCGCTCGCCCTGGTGGCGTGCCGCGCCGAGCACCGCGTCGGGGATCGCGCCGTCCTCGGTCGCGGTGAAGCTCGTGCCGTAGGGATTGCCGCCGGCCTGGAAGACGATCGGGTTGGTGTAGCCCGGCGGCACGATCACCGCGCCCCAGTGGTAGAACGCGTTGGAGAGCGCGAGGATGGTGCTCTCCTGGCCGCCGTGCGGGTTCTGCGCGCCGGTGAACGCGGTCGCGGCCTTGTTGGCGAGCTTGCCCTGGAACCACAGCCCGCCCATGGTGTCGATGAACTGCTTGAGCTGCGCCGCCGCGCCGCCGAAGCGGGTCGGCGTGCCGAACGCGAAGCCGTCCGCCCACTCCATGTCGGCCGGCGTCGCCTCGGGCACGTGCTCGGTCGCGACGCGGTGGTCGACCCAGCCCTGCTGCGTCGCGATCACCTCGTCGGGCGCCAGCTCGCGCACCTTGCGCAGGCGCGTCTCGGCTCCGGCCGCTTTCGCGCCCTCCTCGATGGCTTGGGCGAGCCGGTACGTGTGGCCGTAGGTGCTGTAGTAGATCACGGCGATCTTCGCCACGTTGTTCTCCTCGTCGTCTGGTGCTGACGACCGCGAGGACCGCGCGGCGGAGACCGCGGTTGCTTCGGTTACCGCGCGGTAAGCGCGCTCATTCGGCGGCCGGGCCCGCGTTCGCGGCGGCGCCGGTGTCGGGGCCGATCCACACGGTCTGGACGTTGACGAACTCGCGGATGCCGAACGCCGCCAGCTCGCGCCCGTGGCCGCTCTTCTTCACCCCGCCGAACGGCAGGCGCGGGTCGGAGGCGGTCATGCCGTTGACGAACACGTTGCCCGACTCGAGCCGGGCCGCGAGCCGCTCGGCGCGCGCGAGGTCGCGCGTCCACAGGTTGCCGCCCAAGCCGTAGCGGGAGGCGTTGGCCAGCTCGAGCGCGTGCTCGGCGTCGCGCGCGCGCAGCAGCGCGGCGGCCGGGCCGAACGTCTCCTCGTCGGCCATGCGCATGCCGGGCGTCACGTCGCCGACGACGGTCGGCTCGTAGAACGCGCCCGCTCCCGGGCGCACCTTGCCGCCCAGCAGCAGCTTGCCGCCGGCGCGCACCGTGTCGTCGACCTGCTGGGCGAGCTCGTCGCGCAGGTCGGCCCGCGCCAGCGGTCCGATCGTGGTCTCGCGCCGGGCCGGGTCGCCGACGGTCAGCTTGCGCGCCCGCTCCACGAACAGCTCGGCGTAGCGCTCGTAGACGCTCTCCTCGACGATGAAGCGCTTGGCCGCGATGCAGCTCTGGCCGGTGTTCTGAAAGCGCGACTTGACCCCGACCTCGGCCGCCTGCTCCAAGTCGGCGTCGGCCAGGACGATGAAATAGTCGCTCCCGCCCAGCTCGAACACCGCTTTCTTGATCGCCTTGCCGGCGGCCGCGCCGACCGCCGCGCCCGCGCCCTCGCTGCCGGTCAGCGTGACGCACGCCACGCGCTCGTCGAGCACGATCGGCTCCATCGCCTTGCTGTCGACGAGCAGGGTGGCGAACGCGCCCGCGGGCAGCCCGGCCGCGCGGAAGATCTCCTCGATCGCCAGCGCGCAGCCGCTGACGTTGGAGGCGTGCTTGAGCACGATCGTGTTGCCCGCCATCAGCGCGGGCGCGGCCGCCCGGAAAGCCTGCCAGTAGGGGAAGTTCCAGGGCATGATCGCGAGCAGCACGCCGAGCGGGCGGAACGCGACGTAGCTGCGCGTCGCATTGGACGGCGCGTCCTCGTCGGCCAGCAGGCGCACGGCGTTGGCGGCGAACCAGTCGCAGGCCAGCGCGCACTTCTCGACCTCGGCCTCCGCCTCGGCGATCGGCTTGCCCATCTCCGCCGTCGCGAGCGCCGCCCACTCCGCCTTGCGCTCGCGCAGCACGCGCGCCGCGGCGCGCAGGCGCTCGCCGCGCTCGTCGAGCGAGGTGGCGCGCCAGCGGCGCTGCGCGGCGACCGCGGCGTCGAGCGCG
>JASLGJ010000313.1 GCA_030150085.1 Candidatus Elarobacter sp.
CCTGCGCGGCGCGCTCGCGGCCGAGCGCCCGGCGGTGGTGTTCGTGCAGCGCTCGCGCGGCTACGCGGTGCGCCGCTCGCTCTCCGTCGCCGACATCGCCGCCGCGGTCGCGGTCGTGCGCGAGGTCCACCCCGCGGCGGCGGTCTTCGTCGACAACTGCTACGGCGAGCTGGTCGAGGAGCGCGAGCCGCTCGAGGTGGGCGCGGACGTCATCGCGGGCTCGCTGATCAAGAACGTCGGCGGCGGGCTCGCGCCCACCGGCGGCTACGTCGCGGGCCGGGCGGAGCTGATCGAGCGCATCGCGGCGCGCGTGTTCGCGCCGGGCATCGGGGCCGGCCTGGGGCCGACGCTCGGCTTCGGCCGCGCGCTCGTGCAAGGGCTGTTCTACGCCCCGCTGGTCGTCGCCGAGACGCTGCGCGGGCTGGACTTCGCCGCCGCGCTGTTCGCCGAGCTGGGCTACGCGGTCGACCCGCTGCCGGGCGCGCCGCGGGCCGACATCGTGCAGGCGATCCGGCTGGGCTCGCGCGAGCGGCTGATCGCCTTCGCGCGCGGGCTGCAGCGCGCCATGCCGCTCAACGCGCGCTTCGCGCCCGAACCGGGCCCGGTGCCGGGCTACGTCGACCCGGTGATCATGTCGAGCGGCTCGTTCGTCAGCGGCGCGACGATCGAGCTCTCGTGCGACGCGCCGCTGCGCGAGCCGTACGAAGTGTACCTGCAGGGCGGGGTGACGGCCGAGCACGCCGCGCTGGGCGCCGTGCTGGCCGCCGAAGCCGTCGCCGCGCTCAGCCCGTCGTGCAGCAGCGGCTGAGGTTGGTATACGTGGTCGGGATGACGATGTCGGAATCGCCGCGGCCGGCGTGCGCCGGTTCCTCGCGCAAGTCCAGCTCGTCAAAACGGTCGGTCGGCATGCGTACTCCTCTGGTGGTTCGAAGAAATGCGCGCTGCCCCGTTCGCGCGGATCGCGTCGCGCTCGGGCTCAGCAGACCGTCTTGCAGCTCACGTGGGTGTACTGCACGGTGGTGGTGGGCTCGAAATCGCTCTCGTCGAGCTTGGTGACGGGCAGCGCTTCCTCGCGCAGGTCGAGGTCGTCGAAACGGAACTCGGTCGGCATCGGATTCTTTCCTTTCGGTTTCAGCAGGTGCAGGTCTTGAAGCGGCTGTGCAGCGGGCCGCACTCCGGTCCCATCGAGTTCGAGTCCTCGTTCTCCCGCGCGCTGTCGCGGGGCGGCTCTTCGCGCAGGTCCAGGTCCTCGAAGCGGTGCTCGAGCGGCACGTTCGTCCTCAGACGCAGCACCTGGGCGTGCAGGCGATGCTGGCGTCGGTGCCCGCCGGTCCGGGCGAGGCGCCGGTGTTGTCGGTCTCGGCCCTGGTGGCCGAGGGCGGCTCCTCGCGCAGGTCGAGGTCGTCGAAGCGAGATTCGGTCATCGTGCTCTCCTACACGCAGCAGGCTTTGGTGGTGGTCGGGATGGGGAGGGCGTTCGCGGGCGGGTTGCTGTAGATCGTGTCCTGCTCGCGCCCGGAAAAAGCCGGTTCCTCGCGCAGGTCGATGTCGTCGAAACGCAGCTCGGGCATGGTTTCTCCTCTCGCGCTCACACGCAGCAGACGCGCGTGCACTGGTAGGTGGTCGCGTCGGCATTCGCCGCGGGGATGCTGTTGTAGTCCTCGGCCTTGGTCGCCGAGGGCGGGTCCTCGCGCAGGTCCAGGTCGTCGAAGCGGGATTCGGTCGGCATGACGTACTCCTCGGTAGCGGTCGATGTGCGGTCGGCTCGGGCGAAAGCCCGCGCGTCAGTCGGGCAAAAGTCCGAACAGCGGCAGCCAGCGCCGCTCTTGCCCGGTCGCCGCGTCGATCAGGAACTGCGCGACGCCCAGCGCCGCATCGAGGAAGTCCGCGCGGTCTTCCTCGCGCCGCTCGCGCAGGTTCATGGTGCGGTAGCCCAGCGCGCGGGCCGGGTCGTACTCGGCCAGCACGCGTCGCGCGAGGCCCGCGGCGTGGCGGACCAGCCGCTCGTCGTCGGCGAAGTGCCAGGCGATCGCCGCGACCCCGCTGCGCCCGTGGCAGAGCGCGGCGTCCCACGATTGCTCCGCGTCGTAGCGCGGGTCGAGCACCGCGGCGAGCGCGTCGGCGGCGAGCGCGCGCAGCGTACCGTCGCCGTCGAGCCGGGCGCGGTCGTAGAGCACCGCGGCGATGCCGACGGTCTGGTAGCACCAGGCCCGGCGCGCGGTGGGCGGCTCGGCCGGGTGCCAGACCCCGTCCCAGCGGTGGACGCCCTCGACGCGGTGCGCCAGGCGCAGCAGCAGGTCGACGTAGCGCCGCGCCAGCGCCCGCTCCGCGGGCAGCGCGAAGTTGAGCGCGGCGAGGATGCCGGGCACGCCGTGCGAGAGCCCGAGGTTGAGCGGGACGAGCGCCTCGTAGGCGGCCAGCTTCTCCTCGATCGCGTCGGCGAAGCGCTCGGCGTACGCGCGCACGTCCGGCAGCACGGCGGGAACGTCGCTTCCCAGCGCGATCGCCTGGCCGGCCCAGCCGCCGATCAGATCGTAGCTGGAGGGCAGCGCGAAGTCGAACGGCCGCGGGTTCGCGAGCGCGTCCGCGAGCGCGCCGCGCAGGCGTTCGCGCACCGCGGCGAGCGCGGCGCGCGCGGGGTCGACCGCGTCGAGCACGACCAGCAGCCCGGCCGCGCCGTTGTAGAGCCCCAGCCGGTCGGGCGCGAACACCAGCGCCTCGCGCAGCAGCTCGCGCACGTCGTCCTCGCCGCCGCGCCCGGCACGCGCCAGCGCTTCGGCCACGATCGTCGCGCCGCCGTACGAGCCGATCGACTCGGGCGTGCCGCCCTTCTCCAGCAGCGGGCGGGCGTTGGCGAAGATGCGCGCGGCGGCGTCGAGCGCGCGCTCGGCGTCGGCCCCGGCCAGCAGCGGCGTGCGGGTGGCGGCGGTCTGCATCAGCTTCGCCGCTGGGCGCCGTAGAGCGCCTTCCAGAGCAGCCGGCGCAGCGCCGTCTCCTCGTCGCGGTCGGCGCCGCGCCGGTTGCAGTGCATGTGGAGCAGGCTGTCG
>JASLGJ010000318.1 GCA_030150085.1 Candidatus Elarobacter sp.
GTCGCAGCAGGACGAGCTCCAGCAGACCAACGAGGAGCTGGAAGAGAAAGCGCGCCTGCTGGCCGAGCAGAACGAAGAGGTCGAGAAGCGCACCCGCGAGATCGACGAAGCGCGCCGCGCGCTCGAGCAGAAGGCCGAGCAACTCGCGCTCACGTCGAAGTACAAGTCGCAGTTCCTGGCCAACATGTCGCACGAGCTGCGCACCCCGCTCAACTCGCTGCTGATCCTCTCCAAGCAGCTCAGCGACAACAAGGAGCAGAATCTCTCGACCAAGCAGGTCGAGATGGCGCAGACCATCCGGCGCGCCGGCTCCGACCTGCTGACCCTCATCAACGACATCCTCGACCTCTCGAAGATCGAGTCGGGGACGACCTCGATCGACATCTCCGAGCAGCGGGTCAGCGACATCTGCGACGACGTCGAGCGGACCTTCCGCGGCGTCGCCCAGGAGCGCGGGCTGCGCTTCGCGGTCGAGGTCGACGAGGACGTGCCCGACGCGCTCGAGACCGACCAGACGCGCCTGATGCAGATCCTCAAGAACCTGCTCTCCAACGCGTTCAAGTTCACCTCGCACGGCTCGGTCGAGCTGCACCTGCGGCGCGAGGTGCGCGAGGTCGACGGCGAGGTCGCGCCCTACGTCGCCTTCGAGGTGCGCGACACCGGGATCGGCATCCCCGGCGACAAGCACAACGTGATCTTCGAGGCCTTCCAGCAAGCCGACATGTCGACCGCGCGCAAGTACGGCGGCACCGGCCTGGGCCTGGCGATCTCGCGCGAGATCGCGGGCCTGCTGGGCGGCGACATGACGGTCGAGTCCGAGCCCGGCACCGGCTCGACGTTCGTCTTCTTCCACCCCCTGGTGCGCACCAGCCGGGCGATCGCGGCGGCCGAGCTGCAGACCGCGCCCGCCCCGGCCAAGCCGGTCGACGCCGACGACGCGCCGCTCGCGCTGCGCCGCAAGCTGCCCCCGGCGCCGGTCCCCGGGCCGGTCGACGACGACCGGACCGACATCCGCCCGCAGGACCGGGTGGTGCTGATCGTCGAGGACGACGCGACCTTCGCCCGCATCCTGCTCGGGCTGGCCCGCGACCGCGGCTTCCGCGGCCTGATGGCCCGCACCGGCGCGGACGGCATCGCGCTGGCGCGCCAGTTCGTGCCCGACGCGATCACGCTGGACATCGGGCTGCCCGACGTCGACGGCTGGGCGCTGCTCGACCAGCTCAAGCGCGACCCCGCCACCAAGGGCATCCCCGTCCACGTCATCTCGGGCGAGGAGCAGTGGCAGAAGGCCCTGGACTCGGGAGCCTTCGCGCACCTCAAGAAGCCGGCCAGCGAGGACGCGCTGACCCAGGCCTTCGACAACCTGCTCGGCTTCGCCGACGCCGCCTCGCGCAACGTGCTGGTGGTCGAGGACGACGTCACCCAGCTCTCCGCGATGGCCAACCTGATCCAGACCGGCGAGGTCACCGTGACCGCGGTCTCGACCGGCGAGCAGGCCCTGCGCGCGCTCGATGACGCCCGCTTCGACTGCGTCATCGTCGACCTGGGCCTGCCCGACATGGACGGCATCACCCTGATCGAGCGCGTCAAGGCGCACCCCGCGCACGTCCGCGTGCCGGTCATCGTCTACACCGGGCGCGAGCTCACCGAGCAAGAGGACACGTCGCTGCGGCGGCTCTCCGAGTCGGTGATCGTCAAGGACGCGATGTCGCCCGAGCGGCTGATCGACGAGACCTCGTACTTCCTCAACCAGGTCGAGGCCCGGCTGCCCGAGGTCAAGCGCCCGGCCCACCCGGTCAACGGCAACGGCACCCTCGAAGGGCGCACGATCCTGGTGACCGACGACGACACGCGCAACATCTACGCCCTGCGCAGCGCGCTGGAGGACTTCGACATGAACGTCCTCTCCGCGGAGTCGGGCGCCGAGGCGATCGCGATGCTGCGCTCGCACCCCGAAGTCGACGTCATCCTGATGGACATCATGATGCCCGAGATGGACGGCTACGAGACGATCCGCCGCATCCGCGCGCGCGACGAGTGGAAGACCCTGCCGATCATCGCCCTGACCGCCAAGGCGATGAAGGGCGACCGCGAGCAGTGCCTGGCCGCGGGCGCGTCGGAGTACATTTCCAAGCCGGTCGACATCGATCAGCTCGTGGCGCTGGTTCGTGTCTGGCTGAACGTCGCGGCGTGATCGCCGAACGCCCGTCGGACGGGGCGCCCAGCGCCCCGCCGGCGGTTTCCTCCGCGGTCGCCGACCTCGAGCTGAACCTGCTGCTCGAGGCGGTGTACCGCGTCTCGGGCTACGACCTGCGCGAGTACGCCCCCGCCACCCTCAAGCGGCGGGTCGCGGAGCGCGTGCGCGCCGAGGGCGCGACGACGATCACCGGGCTGCTCGAGCGGGTCCTCCACGACCCGGCCGTGCTGCGCCGCTTCGTCGACGCGCTGACCCACAACCCCAGCTCGCCCTTCCGCGAGCCGCAGTTCTTCGCCGCCTTCCGCGAGCGCGTGCTGCCCCGCCTGCGCACCTTCCCCCACGCCCGGCTGTGGGTGATCGGCTCGGGCGACGACGCCTACGCGCTGGCGATCCTGCTGCGCGAGTCGGAGTTCTACCACCGCACCCGGATCTACGCCACCGACGCCGGCGAGGCCGCGATCGAGCGCGCCAAGGCCGGCGCCTTCCCCGCCGAGCTGGTCGACGAGTACGCCCAGCGCTACGTCGAGGGCGGCGGCGCGCGCCGCTTCTCCGACTACATCGACCTCGACGCCGGGCGGGCGAGCTTCAAGCCCGGGCTGCGCGAGCAGATCGTGTTCGCCCAGCACAACCTCGCCACCGACGGCTCGTTCAACGAGTTCCACCTGATCGTCGCGCGCAACGTCGTGACGCACTTCAACCGCACGCTGTCGTACCGCGCGCACCAGGTGATCTTCGAGAGCCTGGTGCGTTTGGGCTACCTCGGCCTGTCGTCGAAAGAGTCGCTGCGCTACACGCCCCACCAGCGCGCGTACGAGGAACTGACCGACACCGAACGGTTCTACCGCCGCTTGCGCTGAGATTCGGGAACGGCACGCGCTCGCGCGCCGTCAATACGGACGTGATCATGGACGATCGCGTCCCCGACCTCTCCCGCGCCGAGCTCGACCGCTACCCCGTCGGGGCCATCACGCTGGCCCGCGACGGCACGATCGTGCACTACAACCGGGCCGAGGCGGCGTTCTCGCGCCTCAAGCCGCACGACGTGATCGGGCGGCGCTTCTTCGGCGACGTCGCGCCGTGCGCGTCGGTGCGCGGCTTCCAGGGCCGCTTCGAGGAGTTCGCCGCGCTGGCCGGCGACGGGGCGGAGCGGTTCGACTTCGCCTTCGACTTCGCGTGGGGCCGGCACGACGTGACGATCACCATGCTGCGCCGCGCCGAGCGCGACGAGATCACGCTGCTGGTCAAGACCCGCTCGGCCGCGCGGCGGCGCGAAGCGCCGTCCGGGCGGGCGGGCGACGTGGTGCGCGGCGCCCCGGACGCGGCCGGCGCCGCGACCCTGTTCGGGCAGTGGGTGGAGGAGGACGGCGGGCGGACCTGGTGGTCGCCCGAGGTGCGGGTGATGTTCGGGCTGGCCGAGGGCGCCGCGCCGCGGCCCGGCGCGCTGCGCGCCCACGTGCTGCCCGAGGACCGCACCCGGATCGAGCACGCTCTGGCCGAAGCCGGCGCCTCGGAGCTGCCGGTGACCCTGGCCTACCGCATCCGGACCGCGCAGGGCGACGAGCGCAGCGTGGTCGAGCACGTCGCCACGCTGGGTGAAGGCGGCGCGCGGCGGCGCTTCGGCACGATCCTCGACGTCACCGAGCGCGAGCGGCACGAGCGGCGCCTGTGGCGCTCGGCGCACCACGACGTGCTGACCGGCCTGCCCAACCGCAAGCTCGTGCTCGAGCGCCTGAGCGAGGCGCTGCAGCGCGACGAGCCGGTGGCGCTGCTGTTCCTCGACCTGGACCGCTTCAAGCACGTCAACGACACCGCCGGCCACGCGGTCGGCGACGCGCTGCTGCGCCTGGTGGCCTCGCGCTTGGCGAGCTGCGTGCGCCCGGGCGACACGGTGGCCCGGCTCAACGGCGACGAGTTCCTGATCCTGCTGCCCGGCGTGGCCCAGGCCGGCGACGCGGAAGCCGTCGCCGAGCACGTGCTCGACGCGGTCGCCCAGCCGTACGTGATCGACGACGAGCAGCACTTCGTCACGGTCAGCATCGGGCTCGCGCTGGCCCCGCACGACGCGGCCGGGGCCGACGAGCTGCTGCAGGCCGCCGACATCGCCATGTACCACTCCAAGGAGCGCGGCGCGAACGCCTACCTGCGCTACGACGAGCGCATCCGGCGCCAGGCCGGCGAGGAGGCCTTGCGCGAGATCGAGCTGCGCCGGGCGATCGACCACGAGGAGTTCGTGCTCTTCTTCCAGCCCATCGTCGACGCGGCCAGCGAGCGCATCGTCAAGACCGAGGCCCTGGTGCGCTGGAACCATCCCGAGCGCGGGATCGTCGGCCCGGCCGACTTCATCCCGCTGGCCGAGCGGACCGGGCTGATCGTGCCGATCGGCCAGCTCGTGCTCGAAGCGGCCTGCGCGCGCATCCGGACCTGGGACGAGGCCGGGCTGCCGCCGATCGTGGTCGCGGTCAACATCTCGCCGCTGCAGTTCAAGGACCGCCGCTTCGCGCAGATCGTGGGCCGCACGATCGAGCGCTACGGCATCGCGCCCGCGCGCCTGGAGCTGGAGCTGACCGAGAGCGTGATCGAGAGCTTCGAGGACACGATGGAGTCGCTGCTCGACCTCAAGCTGCTCGGCGTGCGGCTCTCGATCGACGACTTCGGGACGGGCTACAGCGCCCTGGCCTACCTGAAGTACTTCCCGATCGACACCCTCAAGCTCGACCGCGCGTTCGTCTCGGGGATCGGCAACCACCCCCTCGACGGCGCGATCGCGGCGACGATCGTGCGCTTGGCCACCGACCTCAACCTGCAGTGCGTCGCCGAAGGCGTGGAGACCGGCGTCCAGCGCGACGCCCTGCGCGCGATCGGCGCGACCCACCTGCAAGGCTACCTCTTCTCCCGCCCCCTCGACGCCGACACGTTCGCGCAACGGCTGGCGAGCGGCGTGCCGAACTAGCCCGCGAACTGCCGAGGGGCCAGGCAGGCTTCCAGGGCCCGGTATACTGTCCGTATGTGGCTGAGCTATGCGGAACGGGACCGTCAGGCGCGCAAGAAACGCTGGATCCGAAGCGTAATCGTCGCTGCCGTCGTCTGCATCGGTTTCCGGATCGCCCACTGGCTCATCACCGGACACCCGTAGAGACCGCATCCGCCGGGCGGTTCGCCGATCTAGCCGCGGCTTTTACTCATGAAACGCTCCGCGCTCGGGTGATAGACCGGCTGGTACCCCGCGCGCAGCACGGCCAGCGTGGACGCCGGCGTCAGCACGTCCAGCTCGCCCGTGCCGGCACAGTCACGCGCGGCGGTATAACCCTCGTGCGACCACGCGAGCAGCCGGTCCGCCCGCTTGAGGTACGCCCGTCCCTCCGCATCCGCTACGAACGCGCCATCGGGTAAGTCCTCCGGCCGCGCACGCGGGCGCGTGCCGCGGATGATCGGCACGCGCTCGCGGTGCAGCGCGGCGTCGAGCGCCGGGGCGCGCGGCGGCCCGCCGCTCGCCTCCGCCCAGGCGCGCACGAACGCGGTGAACGCCGGGCGGCGGCACTCCGCGCAGGGGCGGTGGCCCGCCGCCAGCGCGACCGCCTCGTCGAGGAAGAACAGCTCGGTGTAGCGGCGCGGCGCCATCACCGTGCGCCGCCGGCCGCGGAACTCCAGCACGCAGACGATCCAGGCCTTGTGCTTCCAGGTCTCGCCGAGCAGCGTGCGGCGCTCGTCGTGCAGGCAGCCGCGCTGGCCCATGAAC
>JASLGJ010000320.1 GCA_030150085.1 Candidatus Elarobacter sp.
GTCGCTCATGGTTTAGCTGTCTTCCAGTTCTTTGAGTCGGGTTTCGGGGTAGCGATGGATGCGGTACCGCTCTGCCCGCACGATCGCTTCGAGATCGTCGACCGCCTGGAGCGGCCGCGCCTCTTCGTTGATGACCAGGTACTCGAACCGCCGCACGAAGGTGAACTCGTCGTGGGCGATCTCCAGGCGCGAGGCGATCTGCTCGTTGGTCTCGGTGCGCCGGGCTTCGAGCCGGGAGCGCAGGTGCGAGAACTTGTCCGGCACGATGAAGATCAGGACCGCGTCGGGGAAGCGCTCCTTGATGGCCAGCGCCCCGTTGACCTCGGGCTTCATGACGACGTCGTAACCGTCGCTGAGGGCCCGGTCGATGAACGAGCGCGGGGTACCGTAGAAGTTCCCGTTGTACTGGCGGTGCTCGATGAAGCCGCCGCCGGCCAGCCGGCGCTCGAACTCCGCCCGCTCGAGGAAGTAGTAGTCGACGCCCTCGCGTTCGCCCGGGCGCGGTGCTCGCGTCGTCGCCGACACGGAGTAGAGCAGCCGCTCGTGGCGGGCCTTGAGGCCTTCCACCAGCGTGTCCTTCCCCGCGCCCGAGGGACCCGATACCACGAACAACAGACCGGGCCCGGCCAGAACCACGTCCTCCCGGCTCCGCGAGCCGTCGTACTTCAAGAGCGCCAAACCGGATAAATACGGGAAGGGCGGGAAAGGCCCTGCTGGGTGCAAGCACCCACGAGCAAGCTCTCGCCCCTTTTTAGTATGGTAACCGACTGGATCCTGATCCGCCGCGCCGCGGCCGAGCTCGAGCGCGCCCTGCGCGGCGGCCGCGTCACCGACGCCGGCCTGCTCGACGACGGGCGGGTCGCGCTGCGCTTCGGCGGGCTCAAGCGGCGCGGCCCCTCCACCCTGGCCATCGACGCCTTCGGCTCGCCCCCGCTGGTGACGCTCGAGGACCGGGAGCTGGCCCTGGCGACCGACCCCGGCTGGCTGCGCACCGCCGGGACCAGCCTGCGCGGCATGCGCCTGGGCAGCGTGCGCGCCCGGCGCGGGGACCGGGTGCTGGTGCTGACCTTCGGGACGGCCTCGCGCTTCGGGGTCGAGAGCGAGTACCGGCTCGTGCTGGAGCTGGTCCCGCGCTACGGCAACGTGGCGCTGCTGCGCGAGCGGGTGGTGGTCGCGGCGGCCAAGCAGTTCTCCCCGGCCGAGAACGAGGCGCGCTCGGTCCAGGTCGGCCTGCCCTACGAGCCGCCCCCGCTGCCCCAGGCCAGCCTCGATTTCGCCGCCTTCACCCAAGCCCTGGAAGGCGCGGACGCCAAGGGCCGGGCGCGCGCGCTGGGCGGCTACCTGCCCGAGCTGCCGCGCCTGCTCGCAGCTTCGCTGGCGGCCGAGAGCGAGCGCGTGCCGTGGGAGTCGGCCACCCGCCTGGGGCTGTGGCTGGAGGAACGGTCCCGCGCCCTGCTCTCGGCCACCGAGGGCGAGCCCGAGGGCCTGGGGCCGCTGCACGTCTACCGCGACGCGACGGGCGCGCTGGTCGCGGCGCACGTCGTGCCGCTGGCCCAGTACGCCGCGCTCGCGCACGGCGAGGAACCGCGCCCGCTCGACCTCTTCGCCGAAGCGCGCACGACGACCAAGCGCGCCGTCGCGAGCGACGCCGGCGCGCGCCGCCGCACCGCGCTGCTCGGCCGGATCGCCAAGCGCGCGGAGAACACTACGGCCGAGCTGGAAGCGCTGGCGCGCAAGCAGGCCGACGCCGGGGAGCGCGAGCGGCTGCGCGTGTCGGGCGACGCGCTCTACACCCACGCCCACGAAGTCCCGCCGCGCGCAACGGAGTTCGTCCCGCCGACCAACCCCGAGCTGACCATCCCGCTCGACCCCGAGCTGGACGCCAAGGAGAACGCGCAGCGCTACTACGCGCGCTACCGCAAGGCCGCCGACGCGCTCCCGCACCTCGAACGCCGCCGCGAGGCGCTGCTCGCGCGCGCCGAGGCGCTCGAAGTGCTGGCGTTCGAAGCCGAGCGCGCCGAGCCCGCCACCCTGCCCGAGCTGGAGAACGCGCTCGACGAGCTCGAAGGCCGCCCGCCCCAGCGCGCGGCGTCGCCGCTCCGCCCGCGGGCCCCGCTGCGGGTCGAGCGCCCGTCCGGCGCGCGGATCTACGTCGGCCGCTCGCCGCGCGAGAACGCCGAGGTGACGTTCCGAATCGCGCGGCCCGACGACCTGTGGTTCCACGCCCGCGGCATCCCCGGCTCGCACGTCGTGCTGCAGGCTCCGCCCGGCACCGAGCCCGCCGACGACGACCTCACCGCCGCGGCGGATTTAGCCGCGACGCACTCCAAAGCCAAGAGCGCGCCGCGCGTGGAGATCGACTACACCGAGCGCAAGTACGTCCGCAAGCAGCGCGACGCCGGCCCGGGCCTGGTGTGGTACACCAACGCGCGAACGCTGGTGGGGCGGCCGGGTGGGTGAGGCCGTCGTGCCTCGGCGTTCGCCGGGGCTGCGCTAGTCTTCTTCCGGGGTGGTGAAGGCGTGCAGCGCCTGCACCGAGGGCACGAAATAGTACGCGCCGGTCAGCGGGGTGCTGAAGCGGGTGAGCGCGTCGCGCGGGCCGCCGTCGGCGCCGGCCATCTGTTCGAGCATGCGGTGCAGGCGGTGCTGGTCGGCGGAGAAGCCGATGAACAGCGTGCCGTGCTCGCTGACCGTGCCGTAGGGGACGTTGCGGCGGAAGATGTCCAGCTCGTCGCCGTGCTCGACCACCTTCGTGCGCGAGACGTGCGAGTCGGCCGGCATGGCCGCGCCTTTCAGCTCGACGCTGTCGGGCTTGGTGCGGCCGATGACCTGCTCTTGGCGCTCCTGCGGCAGCGCCGTCCAGCGCGCCGTGTCGTGGCGCCACTGCTGGAACAGCAGCACGCTGCCGCCCGCGCCCGGCGCGCCGTTCTCGATCAGCGCGATCTGCGGCGCCTCGTAGAGGCTGGGGTTCTCGGTGCCATCCTCGAAGCCGGTCAGGTCGCGGGTGTGCTTGTACGACCAGCCCGTCGTCTCGCGCACCAGCGCCGCGAACGGCGCGAGCGCCCCGACCGTCGCCTTGCCGAGGTCGAACACGATGTCGTACGCGGCCGCGGCGTACCACACCCACAGGTCGGCCTGCGTCGCGGGCATGGCGAAGCCGTCCGGCCCGCGCACCTCGCGCTCGAAGCCGTGCACGTCCGCCGGCGCATCCTGCGGCGCGACCGCGCGCCACAGCTCGGGCCGAAAGCCGACCACCAAGTTCACCCCGCCGACCGTCGTGCGCGGCGGGTGCAGATCGGCCACCGCCTTGACGAACGCGGCCGCGTCCGCGCCGTCGCGCAGCGCGAACTCGAAGAAGCCGTGCGCCGCGTCGCCGAGCGCGAAGATGCCCGTCTGTCCCGTCACCATCGCCAGTTCTGAACGCCCGCATGCGGAGCATGGTTGCGTGCGACCGCCTGTTCGGAGCTGCTCGGCGACCGCTTCTTCTCTTATTGCAAGAAGCAATCTATCGGTTCACAATGCTTCTACCGTAAGGCGCGTCTAGTGGCAATTTCGAAATCGGCGCGCAATCCCATTCCTTTTTCAAATGAGTACCTTTGCTCGAAGGTGATGGTACCATGGCCGATTCCCAGCGCGAAGACCGTTTCGCCGAACTGCAGCAAACCGCCGAAGCCGTCGGAGCACTCGCCGCGAATGCCGATGCGTTCGAACGCACGATGCGGGCGTTCGAATCGCAGGATGCGGCGGCGTTTCAGGCCGAGCTCGGCAGGCTCGGCCTGGCCAACCGCTGCGTTCTGATCTGCAGGTTCTACTGCAGCAAGCACTGCATTTTCGTGTGCTCGCGCCTGTGCGAAGGAGTGCCGCAGCGCTCCGACCAGCTTCCGATCGCGGAATGGCGCGAGTTCTCGATCGAGGTCGCGAAGATCGCGCAGGACCGCGCGCTGTTCGAGCAGTTCGTGGCGGCCGTCGACAACCTCGACGTGGCCGGGTTCAAGAAACTGCTGGAACGGACCAAGCTCGATCGTTTCTGCCACCAGTTGTGCCACTGGCTCTGCACCGTCCGCTGCCGCCGTGTCTGCACGCTGCTCTGTCCGCCGCCGCCGACCATAACGGCGGTCGGGCTCATTCCGACGTCGCAGATCGATGCGCAGGGCCGAGGCTCCGGGCCCAGCCATCCGCCGGGTCCCACGCCGCCGGACAGCAAGACGCCGGGCGGGGTGGGCGATCATCCGTTCGGCGGCACGACCAACATTCGCGGCGTCTTCAACGTCGCGGGCGCGGTGCAATACAAGGTCGAGTTCTCGGGCGACGCCGGCGCCACATGGCATCCCATACTGACACCCATCGCCGACTACCGGTTCTGGGTGGGGCCGCCTCCCCCGCCGCCGCCGCTCTTCGACGACTATTCCCGCGTGCCGGACGGCGCGGGCTGGTACACGATCTCCGAGATGGGCTTGGACGGACCCGACTACCTGACGGACTGGAGCACCCCGCCCGACGCCGATAAGCTGTATCTCGTGAAGCTGACGGTCCGCAACGCCGCGCTGCAGGAGTTCGAAAGCCAGGCCGTGCCCGTTCGCGTCGACAACGCCGCCCCGTCCCATCCCGTCATCGGTCTCCAGCTGAAGGCTCCCGACGGAACGCTTCGTGAGCTCGGGTGCTGCGAGACCGTCGAACGGGGCAAGGGAAACCTCGTGATCGTGACGCTCACCGCGTCGGACCCGAACTTCAGCGGCATCTCGGTGAATCTGCTGGGCGGCTGCGGCGTCAGCGTTCCCATCGTCGACCGGTTCGGAACCCCGCTCGGGAAGACGTACGACGGGAATATCGCCGATACCGGGTACCCGGTGGCAACGTCGTTCGAGTGGGACCCGTGGGCGGCGAAGATCGACCCGTGCTGTTACATCGTCGACGTGCGAATCAACGATCGTGCCATTCTCGGGAATTCCTGGGGCGGAGGCCACGGTAACGAGAACTGGCAGTCGCTGACGATCGCCTGAGAACCCGCCGCCCGCTAGGTGCCCTCGTTGATCGTGTCGCGCAGCACGCTCACCACGCGCGGGTCGTAGGCGGTGCCGCGCTGGCCTTCGAGCTGCGCCAGGGCGTGGCCGGGACTGAGCGCGGCGCGGTAGGGGCGGCCCTCGGTCAGCGCGGCATAGGCGTCGGCGACCGCGACGATGCGGCCCGGCAGCGGGATCGCGTCGGCCCGCAGGCCGCCCGGGTAGCCGGCCCCGTCGTAGCGCTCGTGGTGGGTGGTGGCGACGATCTGCGCCGTGCGCCCCAGCTCGCCGCTCAGCCCGCCCAGGATCGCGCGGGCGTGCTCGACGTGCGAGCGCACCACCGCGATGTCGCCGGGCGCGAGCTGCCCGCCCGCCAGCATGCGATCGGGGAAGGCCAGCTTGCCGACGTCGTGCACGCGCGCCGCGCGCTCCAGCACCGCGACCTCGTGCGTGCTCAGGCGCAGCCGGCGAGCCAGCCGCGCGCTCAGCGCGGCCACCCGCTCGCCGTGCTCGAGCAGGGCCGGGTCGCGCGCGCGCAGCGCCGCGGCGAGCGCGTCGAGCAACACCGCGTCGCGCTCGGCGAGCTGCGCCTCGGCTTCGCGCACCCGCCCGCGCTGCTCGTCGGCGCGCGCCAGCGCGTCGCGCCGGCGGCGGTCCAGGCCGAGCACGTTGTGCGCCAGCGCGAGGAACTCCACCGGGTCGACGGGCTTGGACAGAAAGCCCAGCGCGCCGTGCTGCATGGCGTCGCGGCGCAGCCCGCGCTCGTCGTTGGCGGTCACCATCAGGAACGGCACGCTCTCGCGGCCGGGGATGGCCTGCAGCTTGCGCACCAGCTCCAGCCCGCTCAGCTCGGGCATCTGGTGGTCGAGGATCGCCAGCGCGGGCACGCGGGTCTGGGCCCAGGCCAGCGCCGCGCGCGGGTCGGTGTAGTTGTGCGTCTCGACGCCCTCGATCTTGCTCAAGACCTTGGCGTAGAGCACCAGGTTGGGCTCGTGGTCGTCGACCACGAGCACCGGGAACGTGGCGGCGGGAGCGGCGATCACGTCAGGCTCGCCCGGTAGGCGTGCACTTCGCGCTCGACCTCGCCGTAGGCCGCGGCGATCGCGTCGATGCGCGCGCGGGCGTCGCTCAGGTCGCCGGCCCGGGCCCGCTCGTCGAGCTCGGTGGCCAGCCGCATCACCTCGTTGGCGCCGATGTTCCCCGCGCTGCCCTTGATCGAGTGCGCGGCGCGGCGCACGACTTCGCTGTCGCCGGTGGCGACGCCGTCCTCGAGCGCGCGCTGGTGCTTGGCGCCCGTGGCGAGCGCCATCTCCAGCAAATCGGCGATCCCCGTCGTGTCGTCCTCGAACGCTTCTTCCAGCCGCTCGAGGTCCAAGATCCGCTTATCCGGCAACCCGCACCCCCATGGTGAGCGAATTCTCCTCTCACGGCGCGGCGCCCGTTCGGCCCGCACCGCGCCGTGTCAAGAGTTCGCTGGCCCTTGCGGCTCAGGCCAGCGCGACGGCGTGGCGCTCCAGCGCGCCGCGCAGCTCGGCGAGCTGAACGGGCTTGGCCAGGTAGTCGTCCATCCCCGCGGCCAGGCAGACCTCGCGGTCGCCTTGCATGGCGTTGGCGGTCATCGCGACGATCGTCACCCGCAGCCCGCTCCCGGCCTGCGCGGCGCGGATCGCGCGGGTCGCCTCGTAGCCGTCGAGGACCGGCATCTCGCAGTCCATCAGCACCAGGTCGTAGCGCCCGCGCGCGACCGCCTCGACCGCTTCGTGCCCGTCCTCGACCGCGTCGGCACGGTAGCCCAGCTTCTTGAGCTGCTGCAGGGTCAGCTTGCGGTTCACCGCGTTGTCGTCGGCGACCAGGATCGCCAG
>JASLGJ010000322.1 GCA_030150085.1 Candidatus Elarobacter sp.
GTCCCGACGTCGCTCGAGACTCCGGGACGAGATACTCGATAAAGATCGTGTTCAAGTGGTTGCCGCTCTCGTCGTCGCGGATCTCCTGCATGAACGCGATCGCGAACCCTTCGGTGAGCCCGCCGTGGATCTGCCCTTCGACGACCATCGGGTTGATCACGGTCCCGCAGTCGTCGATCGCCAAGAAGCGCCGCACCTTGACGAAGCCCGTCTCCTTGTCGACGTCGACGACGGCGAGGTACGCGCCGTACGGGAACGTGAGGTTCGGCGGGTCGTAGTAGTAGGTCGCCTCGAGCCCCGGCTCGCTGTCGGGCGCGGGGTTGGTGTACGCGGCGAACGCGACCTGCTGCATCGTCACCGTGTTGTCGGGGAGCCCCTTGACGCGGAACTTGTAGTCCACCCATTCGACGTCGTCTTCGGAGGCCTCGAGCAGGTGCGCGGCGATCTTCTTCGCCTTGTCGCGGATCCGCCGCGCCGCCATCGCGATCGCGGCGCCGGCGACCGGCGTGCTGCGGCTCGCGTAGGTGCCCAGGCCGTAGGGCGCGGTGTCGGTGTCGCCTTCCTCGACCATGATGTTCTGCGGGTCGAGGCCGAGCTCTTCGGCGGCGATCTGCGCCCAGGTCGGCTCGTGACCTTGGCCCTGCGACTTCGTCCCCGCGCGCAGGATCGCCGACCCGGTCGGGTGCACGCGGATCTCCGCGCTGTCGAACATCTTGATCCCCATGATGTCGAAGTGCTTGCTCGGCCCCGCGCCGACGACTTCGGTGAAGGTCGAGAGGCCGATCCCCATCAGCTCGCCGCGGGCGCGCTTCTCGGCCTGTTCCCGGCGCAGGTCGGCGTAGCCGATCGTGTCGAGCGCCTTGCGCAGCGTCGTCTCGTAGTCGCCGCTGTCGTAGACGAAGCCCAGCGGCGAGGGGTACGGCATCTGCTCCTTGCGCACGAAGTTCTTCAGGCGCAGCTCGGCCGGGTCCATGTTCAGGCGCGCGGCGAGCATGTCCATCCCGCGCTCGATCGCGTACGACGCTTCGGTGACGCGGAACGAGCAGCGGTAGGCCACCCCGCCCGGCGCCTTGTTGGTGAAGTAGGCGTCCAGCTCGGTGAAGGCCAGCGGGAAGTCGTACGAGCCGGTGACGATCCCGAACATGCCGGCCGGGTACTTCGTCGGGTCGGCCGCGGCGTCGAACGCGCCGTGGTCGGCGACCGTCGTCACCTTGAGCGCCTGCAGCGTGCCGTCCTTGGCGGCGCCGATCTCGACGTCCATGTGGTAGTCGCGCGCGAAGCCGGTGGTGGTGAGGTTCTCGGTGCGCGTCTCGACCCACTTGACCGGCACCCCGAGCACCACCGACGCCGCGGCGGAGACGACGTAGCCGGCGTAGACCGGGACCTTGTTGCCGAAGCCGCCCCCGATGTCGGGCGAGATGACGTGGATCTTGTCCTCGGGGATGCCGGTCACCAGCGAGACCACGGTGCGGTGCGCGTGCGGGGCCTGCGAGGTGAGGTAGAGCGTGAGCCGGCCGGTGCCGGGGTTCATGTCGGCGATCGCGCCGCACGGCTCCAGCGGGGCGGGGTGGCAGCGCTGGAAGTAGACCCGTTCCTTCAGGTGCAGGTCGGCCGCGGCGAGCGCGGCGTCGGTCTCGGCGCGCTTGCCGACCTCCCAGTGGTAGATGTGGTTGGTCTTGGCCTCGCGGTCGTCGCGGACCAGCGTCTCGTCCTTCATCGCCTCGAAGGGCGAGATGACGGGCTCGAGCGGTTCGTACTCCACCTCGACCAGCTCGGCCGCGTCCTGGGCGGCCTCGCGGCTGGCGGCGATCACGCCCGCGACTTCCTGGTACTGGTAGAGCGCCTTGCCGACCGCGAGCACCATCTGCTTGTCGTAGCCGTGGAAGGTCGGAATCCAGGCCAGCCCGTGCGCGGCCAGGTCCTCGCCGGTCAGCACCGCCTTGACGCCCGGCACGGCCAGCGCGGCCGTCTTGTCGATCCTGACGATGCGCGCGTGCGGGTACGGGCTGTGCACCAGGCACAGGTAGAGCATGCCGGGCAGCACGATGTCGTCGAGGTAGCGGCCCCGGCCTTGGATGAAGCGCGGGTCCTCCTTGCGCTTCATCCGCTTGCCCAGGGCGTGCAGCTCGTTGTCGGGCTCGATGGTGGTGCTCATGCGTTCGCTCCCGAGACCGCGGGCTCGGGCCGCGCTTCGGACGCGGCGCCCGCGCTCATGGCGCCGGCGGCTTGCCGGACCGCCTTGACGATGTTCTGGTAGCCGGTGCAGCGGCAGAGGTTGCCCGAGAGCGCCGCGCGGATCTCGGCCTCGCTGGGCGCGGAGTTGTTCTCCAAGAGCACCAGCGAGGTCATCAGCATGCCGGGCGTGCAGTAGCCGCACTGCAGGCCGTGGCAGTCCCAGAAGGCCTGCTGGAGCGGGTGCAGCGCGCCGCCCTGGGCCAGGCCCTCGACGGTGGTGATCTCGTGGCCGTCGGCCATCACCGCGAACATGGTGCAGGCCTTGACCGCGCGCTCGCCGTCGAGCACCACCGTGCACACCCCGCAGCTCGACGAGTCGCAGCCGACGTGGGTGCCGGTCAGCCCGAGCGCCTCGCGCAGGAAGTACACCAGCAGCGTGCGCGGCTCGACCTCGCGCTCGTACGCCGTGCCGTTGACCGTGACGGAAACCTTCATCGCAGTCCCTCGCCGCCCAGCCGGGCCAGTGCCGCCAGCAGCGCGCGGCTCACCAGCACGCCCGCCATGTCTTTCTTGAACGCCACCGTGCCGCGCGTGTCGGCGACCGGGTCGGCCGCGGCGCGCGCGGCGTCCGCGGCGGCGCGAACCAGCTCGGCGCTGGGCTTCTGCCCGCGCAGCAGGGCCTCGACCGCGCTCCGGGTGTGCGCGGCCGAGGCCCTGGTGGGCGGGCAGAAGCCCAGCGCCGAGGAGGTGAGCGCCGCCGCGGACGCCGCGCGCGCCGCGGCCGACCCGGTGGCCCACAAGCGCGGCACGGTGGAGTTAAA
>JASLGJ010000406.1 GCA_030150085.1 Candidatus Elarobacter sp.
GTCTACACCAACAGCTGCGCGCAGTGCCACGGCGCGAACCTGGGCGGCGGAGCGGGGCCGCCGCTGGTCGGCGCGTCGATCAAGAGCGGCTACAAGACGCCCGCCGCGCTGTACGACTTCATCAAGACCCAGATGCCGGCCAACGCGCCCAACAGCCTGAGCGCCAAGCAGTACGCCGACGTCACCGCGTTCGTGCTGAGCAAGAACGGCGGCGCGCAGGGCGCCGCGCTCGGCCACGGCACGAACGAAGGCACCGTCGCGGGCACCAAGAAGGGCGCCCGCACCGGCGTCGAGGCGCCCGGCAACCAGCACCTCAGCGCCGAGATCGTGCGCGCCGCGCCGCCGACGACCAAGGTGTTCGCGAAGCTGCCGGCCGGCGCGAGCGTCAGCATCTCCGACGCGATGATGCGCGGCGCGGCGAGCGACGGCAAGGACTGGCTGATCGACGGGCGGACCTACGACAACCAGCGCTACTCGCCCCTGACCCAGATCGACAGCAAGAACGTCGGCTCGCTGGTGCCCGTGGCGCTGGTGCAGACCGGGATCACGGCCAGCTTCGAGACGACCCCGATCGTCGTCAGCGGCGTCATGTACCTCACCACGCCGGTGGTCGAGAACAAGATGAAGATCATGGCGGTCAACGCCGCCAGCGGCGCCAAGCTGTGGGAGACGACCTACAACCTCGGCCCGTTCCAGATCTGCTGCGGGCCGGTCAACCGCGGCGCGGCGGTCGCGTACGGCCGGGTCTACGTGGTGACGCTGGACAACAAGCTGCTCGCGCTCGACGCGACCAGCGGCAAGGTGGTCTGGCAGAAGAGCGTCGCCGACTCGCGCGTGGGCTACTCCGAGACGATGGCTCCGGTCGCCTACGACGGCATGGTGATCATCGGCAGCGCGGGCGGCGAGTGGGCGATCCGCGGCTTCGTCGCGGCCTACGACGCGCGCAGCGGCAACCAGCGCTGGCGCTGGAACGCGACCGATCCCAAGACCTACGCGGGCACGTCCTGGCAGCGCGGCGGCGCGATGGTCTGGACGACGCCCGCCATCGACCCCGCGACCAACCAGGTGATCTTCAGCACCGGCAACCCCAACCCCGACCTCGACGGCACGCCGCGCAAGGGCGACAACCTGTGGAGCGACTCGATCGTCTCGCTCGACGTCCGCACCGGCAAGCTCAAGTGGTACTACCAAGAGGTCAAGCACGACGTGTGGGACTACGACGCGGTCAGCCCGGTGGTGCTGTTCGACGTCGACGTCAACGGCAAGACGGTCCACGCCGCGGGCGAGGCCGGCAAGGTGGGCTGGTTCTACATCGTCGACCGCACCACGGGCAAGCTGATCCGCCGCTCCGACGCCTACGTGAAGATGTCCAAGAACATGTTCAGCACCCCGACCGCCAAGGGCGTCAAGATGCTGCCCGGCGCCAACGGGGGCGCGGAGTGGTCGCCGCCCGCGTACTCGCCCCAGACCAAGAACGTGTACGTGCTGGCGATGGACCAGCTGATGAACTTCGCCACCCACTCGGTCCCGACCGCGACCGGCCACATCCGCCTGGGCAGCGCGTTCAGCAACGTCACGCCGGGCGGGCTGCAAGACGGCCCGCTGGTCGCGATCAACACCCAGACCGGCAAGATCGCCTGGACCGCGATGACCAAGGACCCGCTGATCGGCGGCGCGCTCGCGACCGCCGGCAACCTGGTCTTCATGGGCGAGGGCAACGGCGACTTCGACGCCTTCGACGCGACCACGGGCCAGAAGCTCTGGCGCTACAACCTCGGCGCGGGCGTGAACGCGCCCCCGATCAGCTACGAGGTCAACGGCGAGCAGTACGTCGCGGTCGCCGCGGGCGGCAACTTCCAGCTCGGCTACCCGCTGGGCGACACGGTCGCGATCTTCAAGCTGGTCAGCACGCCGAAGTAAAGCCCCGGCCTACGTCAACCGGCCCGCGGGCTCAGCCGATGCTCGCGGGCTGGCGCGTTTTCCGGCCCAAGCGTTCCTCGAGCAGCTCGGTCCAGGCGTCCATCCCGGTTCCCGTCTTCGCGGAGACTTCGACGATCTCGATGCCGGGGTTGACCTCGCGCATGCTGCGCAGGGCGGCGTCGCGGTCGAAGCCGACCGCCGCGGCGATGTCGGTCTTCGTGACCAGCGCGACCTGCGCGGTGTTGAACGCGAGCGGGTACTTGAGCGGCTTGTCCTCGCCCTCGGTGACCGAGAACAGCACCGCGCGCACGTCCTCGCCGAGGTCGTACTCGGCCGGGCAGATCAGGTTGCCGACGTTCTCGATGAACAAGATGTCCAGCGGGCCGGAATCCCAGCCGGCCAGCGCCTTGCCGAGCATGTCGCAGTCGAGCCGGCACTCCGCGGCGGTGGTGATCTGGCGGACGGGCGCGCCGGAGCGGGCGAGGCGCACGGCGTCGTTGTCGGTCGCCTGATCGCCCACCAGCGCGCCGACGCGCCGGCGCGGCGCGAGCCGGTTCAGGGTCTCTTCCAGCAGCGTGGTCTTGCCGGAGCCGGGGCTGGAGAGCAGGTTCACCACCAGCGTGCCGCTGGCGGCCCAGCGCTCGCGCAGCGCGGCGGCCAGGCCGTCGTTCTTGCGCATGATGCTCTGCTCGATCTGAACCACGCGGTATTTCATTCGGGGACCTCCATGGCGACGAGCTGCAGCTCGCGGCCGCGCACGATCGTCGGGCACGTGCTGCCGCACGCGGGGCAGAGCAGGCCGCTCGCGGCGCGCGGCTCGCGCTCGGTTTCGCAGCGCTCGCAGAACACGGCCAAGGGCACCGTCTCGATGCGCAGCGCGCTGCCCGCGGCGATCGAGTCCTCGGTCGCCAGTTCCCAGGAAAAGAGCAGCGCGTCCGGTGCGATACCGCTCAGCGCGCCGACGCGCACGTGGATCGCCGCGACACGCTCGATCCCTTGCCGCGCGGCGGTTTCCTCGACGCCTTCCAGCAGGCCGAGCGCGACCGACAGCTCGTGCACGCGTTCTCTCTTTCCCAGTCGGTGAGGGCACGGTTATCCGCTTTGCAGGGCCCTTGCGCTCCGACCTAAGTTGGAGTAGCGTAACCGTACGTACGGAACAAAACAAGGCATCCGTCACGCAAAAATTGCTCCAGCTCTAGCGGTCTAGTCGCGTCGCACTTGCGCCCGCGGACCCTGACGCCCCGATCCCCTCGCGCCGCCCGGCGCGTGATTCGACGCGCCTCGATTCGCCTCGACGCACTGCTTTTTCGCGCTAGCGTGGAGGACCGGTTCCATGGCGAGTGCGACCGATACGGTGGTCAACGTCCTGTGGATTCCCGCGGGACTGAGCTGCGACGGCGATTCCGTCGCGCTGACGTCGGCGATGCAGCCGTCGATCGAGGAGATCGCGCTGGGCGCGCTGCCGGGCCTGCCGAACGTCGTGTTCCACTGGCCGCTGATCGCGTACAGCTTGGGCGGGGCGGAGTTCCTCGAAGCGTTCTTCAAAGCCGAGCGGGGCGAGCTCGACCCGTTCGTGCTCGTCATCGAAGGCTCGATCGCCAACGAGTCGATCAAGAGCGAAGGCTACTTCACCGGCTTCGGCAACGAGCCCGGCACCGATCAGCCGCGCACCCTCGCGCGCTGGATCGACAAGCTCGCGCCCAAGGCCTGGGCCGTGCTCGCGGCCGGCACCTGCGCGACGTACGGCGGCATCCACGCCATGGCCGGCAACCCGACGGGCGCGATGGGCATCCTCGACTACCTGGGCTGGGACTGGAAGTCGCAAGCGGGCGTGCCGATCGTGTGCGTCCCGGGCTGCCCGACGCAGCCCGACAACCTCTCCGAGACCATTCTCTACCTGCTGTGGCAGGCCAACGGCGTCGCGCCGATGATTCCGCTCGACGAAGCGGGCCGGCCCACCTGGCTGTTCGGCACCACCGTGCACGAGGGCTGCGACCGCGGCGGCTACTACGAGCAGGGCCAGTTCGCGACCGCCTACGACCAGCCGACGTGCCTGGTGAAGATCGGCTGCTGGGGGCCGGCGGTGAAGTGCAACGTCACCAAGCGCGGCTGGACCGGCGGCGTGGGCGGCTGCCCCAACGTGGGCGGGATCTGCATCGGCTGCACCATGCCGGGCTTCCCCGACAAGTTCATGCCGTTCATGGACGAGCCGCCGGGCGGCAAGCTCTCCTCGGGCGTGAGCGGCACGTACGGCCCGCTGGTCCGCCGCCTGCGCGGCATCACCATGCACACCCTCGACAAAGAGCCCAAGTGGCGCCGCAAGGGTCCTGCGCTCAGCACCGGCTACCGCCCGCGCGCGTACTAGGACGAGGAGCACGACATGGCCATTCAAGACCTCCCCGGCACCAGCGGCGGCAGCGAGAGATCGCGCCTGGTGGAGATGTCCTGGGACCCGATCACCCGCATCGTGGGCAGCCTGGGCATCTACACCAAGATCGACTTCGCGCAGAAGCGCGTCGCGGAGTGCCACTCGACCTCGTCGGTCTTCCGCGGCTACAGCATCTTCATGAAGGGCAAGGACCCGCGCGACGCTCACTTCATCACCTCGCGCATCTGCGGCATCTGCGGCGACAACCACGCCGTGTGCTCGGTGTACGGGCAAAACATGGCCTTCGGGGTGCGCCCGCCGGCGATGGGCGAGTGGATCATGAACCTCGGCGAGGCCGCCGAGTACATGTTCGACCACAACATCTTCCAGGAGAACCTAGTCGGGGTGGACTTCTGCGAGCAGATGGTCCGCGAGACCAACCCCTCGGTGTGGGAGAAGGCCAAGGCCAAGCGCGCTTCCAACGCGGGCATCCACGGCTACGCGACCATCGCCGACATCATGACGGCGCTCAACCCGTTCTCGGGCGAGTTCTACCGCCAGGCGCTGCAGATCAGCCGCTACACGCGCGAGATGTTCTGCCTGATGGAAGGGCGGCACGTCCACCCCTCGACGCTCTACGCGGGCGGCACCGGCACGATCGCGACCCACCAGCTCTTCACCGACTACTACACGCGCCTGATGCGCTACGTCGAGTACATGAAGGTCTGCGTGCCGCTGCACGACGACCTGTTCGACTTCATGTACGAGGCGCTGCCGGGCTACGAGGAAGTCGGCCGGCGGCGCATTCTGCTCGGCTGCTGGGGCGCCTTCCAGGACCCCGACCACTGCGACTTCCAGTACCGCAACATGACGAACTGGGGCCGCAAGATGTTCGTCACCCCGGGCGTGGTGGTCGACGGCAAGCTCGTCACCAACGACCTGGTCGAGATCAACCTCGGCATCCGGGTGCTGCTCGGGCACTCGTACTACGACGACTGGCAGAGCCAGGAGACGTTCGTCGCCCAGGACCCGCTGGGCAACCCGGTCGACCGGCGCCATCCCTGGAACATGCACACCAACCCGACGCCCAAGAAACGCGACTTCGCCAACCAGTACTCCTGGGTGATGTCGCCGCGCTGGTACGACGGCACGGATTACCTCGCGCTCGACACCGGCGGCGGCGCGCTGGCCCGCCTCTGGTCGACCGCGCTCTCGGGCCTGGTCGACATCGGCTACGTCAAGGCGACCGGCACCAGCGTGCAGATCAACCTGCCCAAGAGCGTGCTGCGCGGCCCGGCCTCGTTCGAGTGGAAGGTGCCGCAGTGGTCCAACACCATCGAGCGCGACCGCGCCCGGACCTACTTCCAGGCGTACGCGGCCGCCGCGGCGCTGCACTTCCTCGACAAGGCGTTCGAGGAGCTCAACGCCGGCCGGACCCGCTCGTGGGAGCCGTTCACGGTGCCCGACGACGCGATCGGCTGCGGCTTCACCGAGGCGGTGCGCGGCGTGCTCTCGCACCACATGGTGATCCGCGACGGCAAGATCGCGAACTACCACCCCTGGCCGCCGACGCCCTGGAACGCCAACCCGCGCGACGTGTACGGCACGCCCGGGCCGTACGAGGACGCGGTGCAGAACACGCCGCTGTTCGAAGAGAACGGGCCGGAGAACTTCAAGGGCATCGACATCATGCGCAGCGTGCGCAGCTTCGATCCCTGCCTGCCCTGCGGCGTGCACATGTACCTGGGCGGCGGCAAGACGCTCGAGACCGTGCACTCGCCGCTGGCGCCGTTCGGCTAGCATGCTGGCCGAGGAGGACGAAGCGCCGCTGCGGAGGATGGCCGACCGCGTCGAGTCGCTGATCGACGGCTTCGACGCGGTCTCCACGCCGCGCCAGGCGCGCGAGCTGGCCGAAGAGCTGGCCCGCACGATCGTCGGCCTGTACGGCGAGGGCCTGGAGCGCGTGCTGACCATCGTGCACGACGCGGTGGGCGAGCGCTCGCCCGAGGTCTTCGCGGCGCTGTGCGAGGACCGCTTCGTCGAAGGGCTGCTGTGCCTGCACGGGCTGCACCCGCTTTCGGTCGAGGACCGCGTCCAGGCCGCGCTCGACGCGGTGCGGCCGTACCTCAAGTCGCACGACGGCGGGGTCGAGATCCTCGGCGTCGCCGAGGGCGTGGTGACGATCGGCATGCGCGGCAACTGCGACGGCTGCCCGTCGTCCGCCGCGACGGTGAAGCAGGCCGTGGAGCGGGCCATTCTCGCGCGCGTGCCGGAGATCCACAGCGTGGTCGCGGCCGAGCCGGGCGTGGCGCCCGCGGCCTACGGGCCGCTGCGCTTCGCGGACGGCTGCCTGTCGCTCGTCGACGCGCCGGGGCTGTGAGCGTGGAGCGCGCCCCGGCCGAGTTCGCCGCGCTCCAGCGGCTGCTCTCCAAGCGCCCCGTGCCGCCGCCGGGCGAGCGCTGCGACTACTGCGCGACCCCGCTGAACCCCGAGCACGGCCACCTGATCGACCTGCAGGCGCGCCGCATCATGTGCAGCTGCCGCCCCTGCTACCTGGTGTTCGAGCCCGCGGGCGCGGCCCAGGGCCGCTACAAGGCCGTGCCGACGCGCTACGCCGAGGTCGCGGGCTTCGCCGTCGGCGACGCGGTCTGGGACCGGCTGCAGATCCCGATCGGGCTGGCCTTCTTCTTCCACAACTCCGTCGAGGGACGGACGGTCGCGCTCTATCCCGGCCCGGCCGGGGCGACCGAGTCGCAGCTCGACCTCGCGGCCTGGAACGACGTGGCCGGCGCCGACCCGCTGCTGGCGACGCTGGAACCGGACGTCGAGGCGGCGGTGATCCTGCGCCGCGGCGGCGGCGCGCAGTGCTTCGTCGTGCCGATCGACGCGGCGTACGAGCTGGTCGGCATCATCCGCATCGCCTGGCGCGGCTTCGACGGCGGGCCCGAGGCGTGGGCCAAGATCGACGCGTTCTTCGCCGAGCTGCGCGAGCGCAGCGCCGGCCGCGGCCGCCGGGCGGCGCGGAGCGGGCCGTGACCGAGCTCTCGTTCGCGGTCGTCGGCGCGCGGCCCGAGCCGTACGCCGCCAGCCCCCAGCTCGCGCTGCGGGTGCGCGTCGCGGAGGCGCGCGGGACGGAAGTCCACGCCATCGCGCTGCGCGCGCAGGTCCGCATCGAGCCCCAGGCGCGCCGCTACGGCGGCGCCGAGCCGGAGCGGCTGGTGGAGCTGTTCGGCGGGCCCGAGCGCTACGGCGACACGCTGCGCCCGCTGCTGTGGACCCACGTCGCGCAGACGGTGCAGGGCTTCCGGGACGAAACCGAGTTCGATCTGCCGATCCCCTGCAGCTACGACTTCGAGGTCGCGGCGCACAAGTACCTCAGCGCGCTGGCCGAGGGCGAGATCCCGCTCGACCTGCTGTTCAGCGGCACGCTCTTCGTGCGCGGTGCGAGCGGGGTGGAGGCGCAGCTCGTGCCGTGGCACTGCGAGGCGCGCTACCGCCTGCCGGTCGCGGTGTACCGCGCGGCGATGGACGCTCACTTTCCCGGCAGCGCCTGGATCCGCATCGACCGCGCGACCTTCGACGAGCTGTACCGCTTCAAGAGCGCGGGCGGCTTCCCGACCTGGGAGCGCGCCATCGCGCGCCTGTGCGCGGAGGCGAAGAGCCCGCGATGAGCGCGGCGAGCGCGCCGTTCGGCCCCGCGCTGGCGGTCGCCGACGCGGTGCTGTACGAGGGCTACCTGCTCTACCCGTACACCGCCTCGGCGGCCAAGAACCGCATCCGCTGGCAGTTCGGCGTCGTCGTGCCGCAGGCGTATGCGAGCGCCGGGACGGGCGAGCCCGCCGAGCAGCAGAGCGAGGTGCTGATCGAGGCCGCCCCGGACGCCGTCCCGCGCGTCACGGTGCTGCTGCGCTTCCTGCAGGTCCAGGCGCGGCGCGTCCAAGCGCTGACCGCGAAGGGGTTCGAACCGGTGGCCTCGCTCGCCGTCGGCGGCACGGCGCACCTGAGCTTCGACGAAGGCTGCGAGCGCCGGATCGAGGCGGCGTTCGACGCCGTGCCGGGCGGCGAGCAGGTCGTGCCCATCGCGCTCGACGACGGCAGCGACGTCGAGCTGCTGCGCGAGGACGCCGCGCCCCCGCAGGGCGCGGGGGGCACGAACGGCGTGCTGTCCGACGGCCGCGTGACGCGCGGGCGCGTCGTGCGCGAGCGCTGGCCGCTGGCCGGGACGCTGACCGTGCGCTGCGACGCGGTCGCGGGCGCGCCGGGGCTGCGCAAGCTGCGGGTGCGGGTCGAGAACCGCTCGGAGGTCGTGGCGGGCGAGCGCAGCGGGGCGCTGCGCACGGCGCTGGTGTCCACCCACGCGCTGCTCGCGATCGAACGGGGGAGCTTTCTCTCGGTGCTCGACCCGCCGGCCGAGGCCGCGGCGGCGAGCGCGGCGCTGGCGAACCGGCACGTCTTCCCGGTGCTGGTGGGCGATGGGGCGCGCGACGCGCAGCGCGCCGCGCTGGTGCTGGCCTCGCCGATCATCCTGTACGACTTCCCCGCCGTCGCCGCGCAGAGCGACGCCGACGCGTTCGACGCGACCGAGGTCGACGAGCTGCTGATGCTCAGCGTGCTGGCCCTGCCCGAGGCGGAGCGCGCCGAGGCCTGCGCGACCGATCCCCGCGCGCGGGCGATCGTCGAGCGTGCCGCGCGCTACGGCGCGGGCGAGCTGGCCCAGCTCCACGCGGCGACGCTGTACCGCGCGCAGCCGCCGGGAACGCGCTCGCGTCCGCCGCCGGC
>JASLGJ010000419.1 GCA_030150085.1 Candidatus Elarobacter sp.
GCGCAGGAGCGGCTGGTAGCCGCCGGCCGGGCGGAAGCCGCGCGAGGTCTGCCCGTTCTCGCCGTCGCTCCACTCCTCGGCGATCGCGCGCGCGCTGGCGCGGCGCGGGTCGGCAGCGTCGAAGCCCTCGACCAGCATCCGCACGTAGCGCCGCTCGTCCTCGGCGAGCGGGCGGACGAACTCCTCGATGCTGAGGTCGCGCGGCAGGTCGCGCGCGCGGGCCATGGCGCGCGCGACGATCTCGAACGGGTCGCGCTCGGCGCGCAGCTCGCCGTCCTCGTAGAGGAACGAGCCTTCGGCGGTGTCGAGCGCCGCTTGCCCGCTCTCGCGCAGCAGCGCGAAGCTGACCGCGGGCGCGCCGTGGACGAACTCCGCGCCCAGGTCGACCGGCAGCGGCAGCGCGGCGTCGTGGCGCGCGTCGATGCGCCCGCCGATCCGCGCGCGCGCCTCCAGCACCACGCAGGACGCGCCGGCGCGCGAGAGCGCGCGCGCGGCCGCCAGGCCCGCCGCGCCCGCGCCGAGCACGGCGACGTCGGTCGTCAGCTCCACGCGCGCGCTAGCTCGCCGGGGCGCGCAGCACGGCGGTGCAGTAGCGGCAGCGGCGCGCGTCCTGGGGAATCTCGCTCAGGCACTCCGGGCACGTCTTCTGCGCGAGCACGGGCTCGGCCGGCGGCTCGAAGCGGGCCGCGATGCGCTTGAACGGCACCACCACGACGTAGTAGATCACCAGCGCGTCGAGCAGAAAGGTCAGCACCGCGTTGAGGAAGTCGCCGACCGGGAACTGGGCGCGGTGCACGGTGAAGCCGAGCTTGGAGAAGTCGGGCTTGCCGACCAGCGCGGCGATCAGCGGGGTGAGCAGGTCCTTGACCAGCGCGTTGACGACCGCGGTGAAGGCCGAGCCCACGACCACCGCGACCGCCAGGTCGACGACGTTGCCGCGGGCGATGAAGGTACCGAATCCCTTGAGCACGAGCAGCCGTTCGCCGCTCCGCGCGAGCGTTCCGGTCGGTCGTACATGCTCGCACGCCCAGCCGACGAGCGAGACACCTGAATGCGTCCGTCCGTTGTGTGAAGAATATCGGGCTTCGAGCTTCACAACTTCTTGACGCCGCGGCTTCACGTTCCCGGACGCTTCGGCCGATGATCTTGTAGCAGAGATGCTTCGTACCGAACGAGGTTCTTTTCGTACATGGACTGCCCCGACAATCTCGACACGTTCCTCCGCGACCTTCTCAAAGAAGAAGGCGGCGCGGTCCAGCTCGACGACGAGGATCGCGCGTTCATCGACCGCATTCTCAAGTCGATCACGCAAGGAAGCAAGGGCGTGTTCGTCGTCCTGCATCCCAACGACCGCATGCAGTACATGCTGCTCAACACCAACCGGGCCGGCGCGATCGCGCTGCTGGCCAAGGTGATGCAGCGGACGGCCGAAGCGCTCGAAGCCGACTTGGACTGATCGAACTACGCGGTGAGCGGGCGCAGCCCGGCCCCGATCACGGCGGCCAGCGCGTCCACCACCTCGGGATCGAACTGCGAGCCGCGCCCGCGCTCCAGCTCCACCAGCGCCCGGTCGGGCGCGAGCGGGAAACGGTGCGAGCGCCGGCCGGTCATCGCGTCGTAGGCGTCCGCGACGGCCAGGATGCGGGCGTGGAGCGGGATGCGCTCCCCGCGCAGGCGGTCGGGGTAGCCCCGCCCGTCCCAGCGCTCGTGGTGCGAGCGCACCGCCTCGCGATAGACGTCCAGCTCCGGGTCGGCCGCCAGGGCCCGCTCGCCCTCCACCACGTGCGCCGCCAGCGCCGCCCGCTCGGCCGGGCTCAAGGCGCGGCGGGCGTGGACCAGCCCGTGCGGCACGTACAGCTTGCCGATGTCGTGGACCAGCCCGCAGCGCTCCAGGAACTCGACCACCACCGGCCCCAGGCGCAGCTCGGCGCCGATCCGCGCGGCCAGCCCCGCGACGGCGCGGCCGTGCGCGGCGAGCGCGGGGTCTTCGGCTTCGAGGCGCTCCAGGAGCGCGCTCAGCGGGTCCATCCGGCCTGCCTTCCTCATGGTGGTCCTATTGTTGCTTAGGCAATATGTCCCCATCCAAGGGCCGATCTAACACTTGAGGCTGGCGTTGGCCTCATCCAATTCGAGCGCGCAGCGGCGCCACAGCGCGACCCCCAGGTGCGGGGTGAGCTGGGTCCGGCGCACGATGGCCCGGGTCGGGCCGAGCGCGAGCGGGCCGGCCGAGGCGGCCGGGAGCTGGACCTCGAGCACGTCCTCGCTGCGGTCGATTCCGCTGGCCTGGCCGCGCCCGAGCACCGGCCAGGGCGGCCCGGCCCGGTACGCGGCGTAGCCGAGCGAGACGAGCGCGCTGTCGCCGGTGTCGAGCAGGGCCTCCGCCGGGGTCCCGTCCAGCGAGAGGGCGACGTAGGGCGAGCCGTCGCGGAAGGTCAGCGGGATCGCTCCCGGCGGCGCGCCGCCGCGCTCGGGCGCGCCGACCCGGGCCCGGTCGTGCGCGCGGTCCAGGGCGACCCGCAGCTTGCCCAGCAGATCGGCCCCGATCACCAGGTCGAAGCGCTGCCCGCCCGACGAGGGCAGCACCGCGAGCTGGACCCGCTCGAAGGTGGCCGCTCCGACCGCCAGCGGGCCGGCGCCGACCAGCCCGGTCGAGAAGCGCCCGAAGCCCGCGATCTCCAGCTCGCCGTGCGGCTCCAGGCCGAGCGCCTCGGCCAGCGGAAGGGCGATCGCGCTGGGCGTCGCGCCCGAGTCGAGCAGGCAGCGTGCGGCGCGCCCGGCCAGCCGGCAGGGCACGATCGGGACCGGCTCGGCGGCCAGCGGCAGCTCGCCTTCGCCGGCGTACGCCACCGCGGGCCCGCTCGGCGCCGCCAGCGGGCCGGGCCGGGCCGCGGCCTCGTCGAGCGGGCCGGTCTCGTACGGGCCGCTGCGGGCCAGGGCGAAGGTCGCGCCGCCGACCCGGGTCGGGCGGCCGTAGCCGGCGACCCGCTCGCCGGCCGGGGTGACGACCGCGCTCACGGTATGGCCGGCGGGGTCGATCAGGGCATCGAGCTCGGCCCCGCCGGGGGCGCGGACCCGGAAGCGGTCCTCGCCGTGCGGGACGACCGTGCCGCCGCCGGCCCGGAAGGCCGGCTCGGCGAAGGCGTACGAGGCGATCGCGGCCAGGGTCCGGCGCAACGGGGTCGCCCCGTCCTCGGCTTCGGGGAAGGGAACGCCGTTGACCCCGAACGTCCACAGCCGGCGCCCGTCGAACCAGCTTCCGCCGCAGATCTCCGCCACGCAGCGCCGGACGAGCCGGGCCGGGCCGAGCTGCTCGAGCTCGATCCGCACCGCGCGGCCCTCGACCGTCCGGCTGGCGCTCGCCGCCACGTGGACCAGGGCCGGGTGGCCGTTGGCCGCGGCGAGCGCGGCGAGCGGGTCGGGCGCCGCGCCCAGCGGGAGCGCCGAGGCGGCGAGAAGCACGAGGAGCCGCAGCGCGAATCGCATGCAGGGTGGAACTGCACCCTCTCGACGGCTACCTCCTCGACGGCGCGCCGCGCAAGCCGGACGCGATCGCGGCCGTGCTGCGCGTGCGCTCGGCCGACCCCCGCGCGCAGCCGTTCTACCGCGCGCTCGAGACGGTCGGCGCGCGCGCCGCGGACGAGGCGCTGCTCGCCCTGCGCCTGGTGCTGGCCGGAAAGGCGCCCGACGACGACGCGGTGCGCGCCCTGCGCGAGGCACGCGCGCAGGCCCAAGCCGGCGAGCCGGGCGCGCGCGCGGCGTACTTGGCTGCGGTAGGTGCAACGCGGCCCTAGCACGGAACACATCCGTTCCGCCCCCGCGTTAGAAGAGAGCCATGCGCCGCCTGTCCTTCGCCGTCTCGCTCCTCGTGCTCGCGTCGTTCCCCACCCTGGTGCTGGCCGGCCCGAAGGCGACGCCCTCGGCCTCCGCCGCGCCGGCCGCGGTCGAGACGCGTGAAGGCGGCACGATCGTCGGGCGGGTGACGGCGGTGGACTACCAGCGCGGCACGCTCAGCGTCGACACCGGCGCGCAGGGCAAGGTCGACGTCTCGGTCATGCCCTCGACCAGCGTGCAGTCGGACGAACCGGGCTACCACACGCTGACCGACGTCGCCAAGGGCTCCAAGGTGCAGATCTTCGTCTCGAAGAGCGCGGGCAAGGCGATCGCCCAGATCATCCGCCTGATCAAGCACTAGTGGATCGCGCTTCGCGCGATCCGTCGCGTTCGGCCTTCGGTCGAGCCGCCGGCGGCAGGAATCATGGCTGACGTCGCCGCGCTCGCGCGCGGGGTGCTCGCGGTCGGGTTCGAGGGTGCCGCTCCCGGCGCGGCGCCGCTGGAGGCGCTGCGGGCGTTCGGGCCGGGCGCGATCACCCTGTTCGCGCGCAACGTCGGCCCGCCCGAGGCGCTGCGCGAGCTGGTCGCGGCGCTGCGCGGGCTGGGCCAGCCGCCCCCGCTGATCGCGGTGGACCAGGAGGGCGGGCGGGTCGCGCGCGTGCGCGAGGGCGTGGCGCAGCTGCCCTCGGCGATGGCGCTCGGCGCGAGCGGCGACCTCGGGCTGACCGAGGAGCTGGGCGCGCTGCTCGGGCGCGACCTCGCGCGGCTTGGCATCTCGCTGGATTTCGCCCCGGTGGCCGACCTCGCGCGGGAGCCGGCGAGCACGGTGATCGGCACGCGCGCCTACGGCGACGACCCCGAACGGGTGGCGGCCTTCGCGAGCGCGTTCGCGCGCGGGCTGGAACGGGGCGGCGTCGCGGCCGCGCTCAAGCACTTCCCCGGCCACGGCGCGACCGCGGCCGACTCGCACCTCGCCCTGCCGCGCGTCGCGCTCCCCGCGGCCGCCTTGCGCGCGCGCGATCTGGTGCCGTTCGCCCGCGCCGTGGCCGAGCGCGCGGCCTCGCTGGTGATGACCGCGCACGTCGTGGTCGAGGCCTTCGACCGCGAGCGGCCGGCGACGCTCTCGCCCGCGGTCCTGACCGGCCTGCTGCGCGAGGAGCTGGGCTTCGCGGGCGTGATCGCGACCGACTGCCTGGAGATGGACGCCATCGCGGCCACGGTCGGCACGGTGCGCGGGGTGGTCGAGGCGCTCGCCGCGGGCGCCGACCTGTTGCTCGTCAGCCACCATCTGGAGCTGGCGCGCGAGGCGGCCGAGGCGGTCGCCGCGGCGGTGCGCGCCAGCTCCAGATGGTGGCTGACGAGCAGCAGGTCGGCGCCCGCGGCGAGCGCCTCGACCACCCCGCGCACCGTGCCGACCGTGGCCGCGATCGCGTCCATCTCCAGGCAGTCGGTCGCGATCACGCCCGCGAAGCCCAGTTCCTCGCGCAGCAGGCCGGTCAGGACCGCGGGCGAGAGCGTCGCCGGCCGCTCGCGGTCGAAGGCCTCGACCACGACGT
>JASLGJ010000435.1 GCA_030150085.1 Candidatus Elarobacter sp.
GGATCAGGCTGACGCGGTCAGCAGAGGGTCGTGTTGCAGGTGTTGCGGCTGGTGGTGATGCGAGTGCACAGATCCGTGCAGGTGTTGACGGTGGTCGCGTCCAGCTCGTCGGACTTGCCGGACGGAGGCTCTTCGCGCAGATCGAGGTCGTCGAAACGAAATTCGGTCGGCATGCCGCCTCAGCAGAAGTACGTGGTACAGGTGTTCTGGCTGGTGTGGCAGGTGTCGGTGCACTTGGCGCTGCCGGTGCAGGCTACGCTGTAGTCGGCTTCGGACGATTTGCCGGACACCGGCTCTTCGCGCAGGTCGAGGTCGTCGAAACGAAATTCGGTCGGCATGGTGCGTACCTTTCGAAGACTGGCGGAGTCCATCGGACAGTTCCGAAGACTCCCCGCGAGCACGCTTCCGAGCGCCGGTACGCAGGCACATCGCGGCATTGCCTCCACCCGTCACCCGTTGCATGGACGAACCTACCGGCACAGGACTAGCGCGACCTGCCGGGGGGCGCGGCAGTGCATTCCGGCTCACCGGGAACGGCGAGCCGGCAGCCGCTCTCCACGGGCAGGCCGCTGGTACGACCAGGTGCTTCGCCGCATGAAAAAAGGGCGCCCTCGGAAGCGTCCTTAGACCGTTTAGGGACGAACGGCTCGCAGAGGACGTGGTGCAGGAGTCTAGCCGCCGGGACAGCCCCTCGTCGGACTCACCGGGCTCCGGTTCCTCGCGCAGGTCGAGGTCGTCGAAACGGAATTCGTTCGGCATGCTGGGCTCCTTCGGAAACTGGTTGCTTCCCGGGCTGCCGCGGCACCGCTAGATACGGGTTCGTCCGAGCACATTCGTTCCGAGCGGGTCCCGGTCGCTCCCGTACCAGCCACGTGAAGCGCAACACGCGTGTGCTGGATGATTTGCCTACAGCAGCGGCTCCCGGGCGTGAAGCCGAGCCACGCCTCCGCTTCCTTCGTGCGCAGCGGCGCGTGCGCGCGCCGGCTGGAAGGGCTCCGCTTCGGCGTGCATAGCGCGCACGCGGCGATCTCGGAGCGCCGCAGGTCCTCGGCCGGCAGGTAGATGCAGTCCATCCGGGTCCTCGCCGACGTCGCGGTCGAAGCGGATCTCCAGCCGCGTCCAGTTTAGCCATTTGCGCGTCATTCTGCAAACGAAACGATTGCCTCAGGACATGAAAAAGGGCGCCCCCTCGGGACGCCCTTTAGCCAGTTCAGGCGAACGGAATCGTCAGCAGAGAGCCGTATTGCACGTGTTGTGGCTGCCGGTGCAAGTGTTCGTGCAGATCGCCGTGCTGTCCATGTTCTCGGACTTGCCGGACTCGGGCTCTTCGCGCAGGTCGAGGTCGTCGAAACGAGATTCAATCGGCATCGTAAACCCCTAACAGTAGTACGTGCTGCAGGTGTTGCGGGAGTTGCAGCCGCAGCCGTTGGTGCAAAGTTCCGTGTTCGTGCAGGCAGCGCTGAGGTCGGTCTCGGTGGATTTGCCTGACTCGGGTTCTTCGCGTAGATCGAGGTCGTCGAAACGGAATTCGGTCGGCATGGTATGCTCCTTCGAAAAACTGGTTGCTTTCCGGGCTGCCGCGGCATCGTCGCCATCACGCTCGTTCGCCCACACCCTTCCCGTCGCAATGTGCCCTACGGGCGCCAGACTCGCTGGACCTGCCGCGAGCGAAGGCAGTGTTCGCCCAAGCACATATCCCGAGCGGTTGCCCGTGCCGAAGCGGAGCGACACATACTGGTTGAAATTGCCTACAGCCGCAGACCTTCGTGCGTGAAGCCGAGCCACGTCCCCAGCGCCATGACGAGCTTGGTGGGCAGCGGGACGTGCGCGCGCCGGGTGAAGACGTCGTAGTCGTTCGCTTCGATGCGCTCGAGGATGCGGCGGTACAGGGCCAGCGCGAGCCGGACGGTGAAGCGCGACTCGCTCGCCAGCAGCGCGATGCCGGGCTCGGCTTCGCCGTACATGGCGCGCACGCGCGCGATCTGGAAGCGCATCAGGTCGGCGAACGAATCGTCGACCGCGCCGGTGAGAATGCTTTCCTCGCTGCAGCCGAAGCGGCGCAGGTCTTCGGCGGGGAGGTAGATGCGGTCCATGCGCGCGTCCTCGCCGACGTCGCGCAGGATGTTGGTCATCTGCATGGCGCGCCCCAGCGCGACGCCGTAGCCGGCCGCTTCGGGCGAGAGCGCGCCCAGGATCGGCATCACCAGCAGCCCGACGGTCGAGGCCACGAGGTAGCAGTACTCGCGCACGTCCCCGTAGGTCTCGTAGCGGCGCACGGTGACGTCCATCCGCGCCCCGCGCAGCAAGTCCAGCGCGGGCTCGATCGGGATCCGGAAGCGCTGTGCCGCGTCGGCGAACGCCACGAAGATCGGGTCGCTGGTGAAGCCGCGGTAGGAGTCGACGAGCTGCCGCTCCCAGGCGTCGATCGCGGTCAGCTTCTTGGCCGCGGGCGAGTCGGTGTCGACGATGTCGTCGGCGGTGCGGCAGAACGCGTAGACCGCCCACACCGCGCGCCGCTTGAGCGGTTCGAGGAACAGCGAGCTCAGATAGAACGTCTTGGAGTGGAAGCGCACGATCTCGCGGCAGACGCGGTAGCACTCCTCGAGCCGGTCGCTATCGAGCGGTTCCAGCACGGCCGAATGGGCCGCGCCCCCCGCCGAATCCGCCAGCCCTGCCGCTGAGCGCACCGCATCGGGCGGCGCCTGCGCGCCGTCAGACGCGAGCACGGCGCTCCGCCAAGACCGCGTCGACCGCCATGCGCGCGCTGCGCACCGCGCCCTCGATGCTGGCCGGGAACTTCGTGTCGACGTAGCAGCCCGCCAGGAACAGGTTGCGCACCGGCGTGCGCGAGCCGGGCCGCAGGCGCTCCGCACCGGGGCTGGCGCGGTACACGCTCTTGGGCACCCGCACCAGCTTCGCCTTGACCAGGTGCGCGCGCGTCGCCAGCGGGTAGAGCTTGCCCAGATCCGCCATCACGCGCTCGACCACCGTCTCGTCGTCGAGCGCCATCAGGTCGTCGGCCGGCGCGACGCAGGCCTCGATGAACGACTTCCCGCTCCAGCCGTAGCCGGGTGAGACCTGCCCTAGATCGGCGTGCACGCTCAAGACCGTCCCGGGCGAGAACATCAGGTTGGTGAAGGGCGACACCGGGCGGTCGAACCACAGGTGGGCGTTGATCACCGGCGAGGACTCCAGCTTGCCGACCCCGTGCACGAGCGGGTCGCGCAGCATCTCGGCCGGGAGCAGCTTGCGCGCGTCGTGAACCGGCGTGGCGAGGATCACGTGCTCGGCCTGGAACGTCCGCCCGTCGCGGGTGCGCGCGCCGGTGCAGCGGTCGCCGCTGAACAGCAGCTCGGCCACGCCGGCCGTCGTCTCGAC
>JASLGJ010000493.1 GCA_030150085.1 Candidatus Elarobacter sp.
GAAGCTCCCCGACAACTTCCAGACCGCGGAGTTCTTGCTGGAGAAGGGCGCGATCGACATGGTCGTCGACCGCCGCGAGTTGAAAGATCGCCTGCTGCGCTTGCTGGACTATGGCGTCGGCGCGGCGAACGATGCGCGCACGGAGGCGAGCGCGTGAACGTCATCGTCGAGCGTGAGAAGGGGCTGCTCGAGCTCGAGCAGCGCATCAGCGAGCTCAAGGCGCAGGCCGCGCAGCAGCCGGTCGACATGAGCGCCGAGATCGCCGCGCTCGAAGGCAAGTACCGCCAGATCGAGCGCGACATCTTCGGCACGATGACGCCCTGGCAGCGGGTCAACATGGCGCGCCATCCCAAGCGCCCGCTGGGCTCGCAGTACCTGGCCGCGCTGGACCAATTCGACGAATTGCACGGCGACCGCCACTTCCGCGACGACCACGCGATCGTGGGCGGCTTCGCCAAGCTGCGCGGGCGGCGCATCGTGGCGATCGCGCAAGACAAGGGCCGCGACACCAAGGAGAAGGTCTACCGCAACTTCGGCATGCCTTCGCCCGAGGGCTACCGCAAGGCGATCCGCCTGGTGAAGCTGGCCGACCACCTGGGCTTGCCGGTGGTCACCTTCGTCGACACCAGCGGGGCCGATCCGGGCATCGGCTCGGAGGAGCGGGCCCAGTCCGAGGCCATCGCGCAGTCGCTCTACGAGCTGGCCGAGGCGCGCGTGCCGATCGTCGCGACGGTCATCGGCGAGGGCGGCTCGGGCGGCGCGCTCGCGCTGGGTCTGGCCGACCGGGTCCTGATGCTGCAGCACGCGGTGTACTCGGTGGCCTCGCCCGAAGGCGCGGCCGCGATCCTGTGGGGCGACGCCGCGCGGGCCGAGGAAGCCGCGACCCGGCTCAAGCTGACCTCCGACGACCTGATCGCGTTCGGGATCGTGGACGAGATCGTGCCCGAGCCGGTCGGCGGCGCGCACCGCGATCCCGAGGGCACCATCGCCCGCGTCCTGGCCGCGGTCGACACGGCGCTGGGCACGCTCGGTGCGCTCGCGCCCGAGACCCTGCGCGAGCGCCGCTACGCCAAGTTCCGCCGCATCGGAGCCGCCACGTAGGGTGGGGCGCGCGACGCTGTTCCGCTACCTGGGCCGGGTCGGCATCGTGTCGGTCGCGCTGGTCGTGCTGTCGCTGATCGGGGTGCAGTACGCGCGGGTGATCGGGCGCAACGTCGCGCTCGCCAACGACCTGCGCGCGGTGCAGAACGACGTCGTGAGCCTCAAGGAGCGGCGCGCGCAGCAGCAGCGCGAGCTGAGCCGCCTCTCCGACCCGCGCGGCGCGGTGCCCGAGATCCACGACCGCCTGCACCTGGTCGGCGACGACGAGGCGATCATCTACCTCAAACGCAACCGCACGTCCGTCCCGCAGCCGCAGCGAGGAACGGACTTGTGAGCGAGCGCGTGCGCGGGAGCGTGATCAACGTGCACGGCCTGGGCGCCACGGTGCGGCTCGAGGACGGCCGGCTGGTCGCCGCGCCGATCGGCGACGTCAACAAGAACCGCGCCGCCTACACCCGCGCCGCCGAGCACAAGGACGTCACGCTGCCCTTCGACCTGGTCGGCAAGATGGTGGTGATCGCCCAGACCCGGGTCGACGAGGTGGCCCCGACCACGCCCGCCCCGGCCCTGACCGACCCCTCGTTCGAAGCCCAGATCGCGCAGTACCTGAAGTCGACCGAGGAGTGGGCCCCGCCCGACCGCCCGCAGCCGTTCGAGCGCCACCTCGTCCGCAAGCGCCAGCGCGCCCGCCACTTCGAGAGCGCCGAACGTCCCGCGCCGCAATCTTGAGCTTGCCTTAAGCCCGAGCCGAGGCACGCGGTGCGCCGTCGCCGAAGTGTCCGACATTATGCCCGTGGGAGAAGCACGCGTCGACCCGGTCAAGGTTCCCGGCTCGTTCGTCCGGCTGCAAGGCGCCTACTCCGGTCTGCGCGCCGCCGAGCAGCGCGTGGCCGACTTCATCCTGGCCCACCCCGACGAGCTGATCTACCTGACCGTGACGGAGCTCGCGGAGCGCACCAACACCAGTGAGTCGACCGTGGTGCGGCTGACCCAGAAGATCGGCTACAAGGGCTACCAGGAGTTCAAGATCGTGCTGGCGCGCGATCTGGTCGAGCCGACGACCGAGATCTACGCCGCGATCGAGCCCGGCGACGACCTGCGCACGGTCAAGACCAAGGTCTTCCAGGCCAACGCCCAGGCCCTGCGCGACACGATCGAGGTGCTCGACGACGGCGAGCTGCGGCGCGCGGTCGGCGCGCTCGCGGGCGCCAACCGGGTCGAGATCTACGGCGTGGGCGGGAGCGCGCCGCTCGCGCTGGACGCCTACCACAAGTTCCTCAAGCTCGGCATGCGCGCGATCGCGCTGGCCGACGGCGACCTGATGGCGATGTCCTCGTCGCTGCTCGCGGCGGGCGACGTGGCGCTGGGCATCTCGCACACCGGCGCCAGCCGCGACGTGACCGACGCGCTGGGGCGGGCCAAGGAGCGCGGCGCGACGACGATCTGCATCACCCACCGCTCGACCTCGCCGATCACCAAGGTCTCCGACATCGTGCTGGTCACCGCGGCCAAGCAGACCGCCTTCCGCAGCGACGCCAGCTCCAGCCGCATCGCCCAGCTCACGATCATCGACACGCTCTACGTCGGCGTCGCGCACGAGAACCACGCCCGCTCGCTGGAGATGATCGAGCGCACCCGCCAAGCCACTGCCGCCAAGCGCTATTAGGTGGTCCCCGCCGCGCTGCGGTCCGCACCGTGGAAACGAAGCTTGAGCGGCCGGCGCGCCGGACAGCGCTTCGACGCCGAGCAGGGCGTCACGACCGAGGCGCTGGTGTTCCTGGGCGAGCTCGATCCCGAGGCGATCGGCCCGGCGCTCGAGCACGCCACGCACTACGAGCCGACCCCGGTCGCGCAGGCAGAGGCGCTCCTCGACGCTTCGCCGCTGCGGCCCGAGCGCGCGACCTTCGTCGACCTCGGCGCGGGGATGGGGCGGGTGCTGCTGCTCGCCGCGCGGCGGCCGTTCAAGGCGGTGGTGGGGGTCGAGGTCTCGCCCGCGCTGACCGAGATCGCGCGCGAGAACCTGGCCGCCGCGCGCGACCCGCTGCGCGCCGCGCGCGACCTGCGCCTGGTGCGCGCCGACGCGAGCGGGTACCGCTTCCCGCCCGGGGATCTGGTCGTGTATCTCTACAATCCCTTCGCCGCGCCGGTCCTGGACGCGGTGCTGATCAACCTGCGCGCCGGCGGCGCGCGCCGTGAGGTAGTCATGCTCTATCACACCCCCGTCGAGCGCGCGACGATCGATGCGAGCGAGGCCTTCGAGCTGGTCGACGACCTGGGCTTCGGCCTGGTCTACCGGTTGCGCCGCTGATGCCCGACAGCTTCAGCGACGGCGGCTACCGCGCGTTCCTGGGCGGGCTGCCGTTCAATCGCACGCGCGGCAAGATGGTCACCGCGATCGGCGGCGAGTTCGTCGCCTTCGGGATCGTCGAGCGCGAGCTGCTGGCCTACTACGGGCTGCGCCCCGAGCACAGCCTGGTCGACGTCGGCTGCGGTGCGGGCCGGCTGAGCGCGGCCCTGCGCGACACCCACCGCGGCCCGTACCTGGGCACCGACGTCGTGCCCGCCCTCTTGCAGGAGGCGAGCGCGGCCGCGAGCCGGCCCGACTGGCGCTTCGAGCACACCGCCGGCGCGGCGATTCCGGTCGCCCCGGGCAGCGCCGACTTCGTGTGCTTCTTCTCGATCTTCACCCACCTGCTGCACGAGCAGGCCTACCTGTACCTCGAAGCGGCGCGCGACGCGCTCGTGCCGGGCGGGCGGATCGTGCTCTCGTTCCTGGAGTACCGCGTCCCCTCGCACTGGCACGTGTTCGCCGAGACCGTCAAGGCCGCGCGGGTCGACCAGCGCCCGATCCTCAACGTGTTCATCAGCCGCGAGGCGCTGGAGGCGTGGGCCGCGCACCTCGGGCTGCGCATCGTCGACCTGCGCGACGGGAGCGAGCGGTTCGTGCCGCTGCCGCACCCGGTCACGCTCGACAGCGGCGAGGTGATGGAAGGCTTCGGCTGCCTGGGCCAGTCGATCTGCGTGCTGGAAAAGCCGGCCTGATCGCCGGTGGTTCGCGCGCTCGTCTCCATCGGCACCAACTCGACCCGCTTGCTCGTCCTCGACGGCATGCTGCGGGTCGCCTCCGAATCGCGCGGCACGCGCATCGGCACCGGAATCGGCGTCACCGGCGCGATCGATTCGGCCGCGCGGGCGCGCACGCTGGCCGCGGTCGACGACTATTTGGGCCTGGCCCGCGCGCGCGGCACGGTGCAGGTCGACGCCATCGCGACCAGCGCGCTGCGCCGCGCCAGCGACGGCGAAGCGTTCGGAGCCGAGGTCGCGGCGCGCGTCGGCATCGCGCCGCGCGTGCTCAGCGGGGCCGAGGAGGCGACCTACTCGTTCCTCGGCGCGACCTCGGTGTGCGACGGCGAGCAGCCGGTGGCGGTGCTCGACGTCGGCGGCGGCAGCACGGAGCTGGCCGTCGACATCCCGTCCTGGGCCCGGGTCACCGGCACGGTCGAGCGGACGTTCTCGCTCGAGGTCGGCGCGGTGCGCCTGGCCGAGCGCTACCCCGCGCTGCTCGGCGCGCGCGCGCTGGGCGACGACGAGCGGCGCGCGCTCGACGAGGCGGCCCGGGCCGACGTCGCGGCGGTGCTCGGCCCGTACGGCGCGGTGCGCGGCTTCGCCGAGCTGATCGCGGTCGGCGGCACGGTCTTCACCGCCGCGGCGATGGTCGCCGGCGGCCTGCGCGACGGCGCGACGATGACCCGCGCCGACCGCGAGCGCCTGATCGCCGAGCTGCTCGCGCGCGACCTCGCCGACCGCAAGGCGATGCCCCACATCCGCCCCCAGCGCGCCGACATCCTGGCCGCCGGCCTGATCGTGGTCGACGAAGCCTGCCGCCTGCTCGACGTCGACGAGCTGACCGTCAGCGAAGCCGACCTCCTCTTGGGCTACCTCAACTCCCCGGCCTACCGGGCCGCCCCGTTCCCCAAGCGGTAGCGCGGCTCCGGACGCCGAAACGGGGGCGCGGGATGATGGTGGAATCGGCAGACACAGCAGACTTGTGATCCATGAGCCGGCCGGACGGAAACGCCGGCCGGGATGCGCTCAAAGTCGGCGAACTCGTCGCGCTCCAGCGCACGACAACGCCGAGCCAAGCCGCACCGTCGCCTCGGTGGCACTGCGGAAGGTGTAGAGACTGGACGGGCGCGGCCTACCGGAACGTTCGCTGAACGCTCCCACGGTCAAGGCACAGTCCGGACCACGAACGCGGCGCCTCCTCACCGAGACGCCGCGGCGGCGAAAGCCGAAGTGGTGCGAAAATCTGCAGCCCGCAAGGGCATCCGGGTTCGAGCCCCGGTCATCCCATTATGTGCCACAACGGTGGCATCGCCCATCCGTTGTCGTAATACCGTCCCAGGGAGCGTGACGAGGTCTTCATCGCAGCCGTACAATGTAATCGGAGCATTGCCCGGGCTCGGAGGCACGCCGTCGAATAAACGAAAGACTGCGCCTCGCGACGCGATCTCTATTTGGGTAGCCCCAACGGGATCCGAACCGTCCAAGTGGGTCCTGGCAGGTCCCTGGGAGTACCGGAGAATCCGTAACAGCGCGGTTTTCGCGCATTCTCGTCCCGGCGCGTCTGGCCCAATCCGGTCCGAAATAGACGCGTCTGTTAGACGGCTGTTAGATCGGATGGGAACCCGCCTCGTTTCCGTTGGACCTAACCCGGGCTCAGGACGGCTTCTTGGAGGAATGCTTTTCAACCGTTACGGCGTAGGGCAATCCGCCAATCGCTCGTACGGGTGCTACAGCGGCACGGCGGCGTAGATGCCGGTCAGCACCCCGAGCACCAGGCAGACGTAACCGGCGAGCTCCGCGAGCGAGCGCAGCCGTTCCGGCTCGCGGCGCAGGCCGTCGCGGCACGCCGACTCGGCCAGCGAACGCGACGTGCGAAAGCGCTCTTCGGCCGCGCTGATGCGCGCGTCGAGCACGGTGAAGGCCGCGACGATATCGCGCGTGCGCTGCTCGTGAGCCTCTTGCGCGCTGCCGGCGTGCCGGTCCGGATGGTGCTCCAGCAGCAGCCGCCGGTAGGCCGAACGCAGCCGGCGCGCGTCGACAAACGGCGACACGCCGAGCACCGCGGCCGCGTCGATCATGTTGAGCTCCGCGGCGTCGACCGCGTGCGGACTGCGGGCGTTCACCCGCGCCTGCATACCAGCGAGAGTTGCTGCATGCAGCGATGGTAGACCGCCCTCGGAGCAGACCTCCAGCGCCCACCGGCGTGACTACAAGGCCGGAGGTCCTAACGAGCCTATCGCAACGGTCGATTCGGGGACGTACGGTCCTCGTATCCCTGGGTCCAGCGCCCCCTTCGCGGGTTGCCGGACGCGAGCGAGAGCCTGCCGTAAGAGCTTCGGTCCTAGAGCAGAGCCCGGAGGTCGTCTGCGGTCATGCCGACATCGCGCAGGATCGACGCGAGCATTCCGCGCTTCAACGCCTTTCGCGCATGGACGGGAACCGACGTCCGCCGCCCGTCCGCGTGGCGTATGACGTGATGCGAACCGACGACCGTCGTCACGCGAAACCCAGTCCGCTCCAGCGCACGAACGAGACGATCGCCGTCGACGACCGGCATCCTGGTGCTCATCCGATGACGTTATGGTGGAGCGATCAGGCCGCCGCGACCGTCACTCGCGCCAGCACCGCGCCTACGTCGCTGGGTGGAATGTCCTCTCCGTGCGCGCGCCGGTCGGCTAACACCGCCTCGATCACCTCGCGCGCGTTCGCCAGCGCCTCGTCGATCGTCTCACCCTGCGTGTGCGCCTCGGGCAGCGCCGGCACCACGACCGAAAACCCGCCCTCGGCCTCCGGCTCCAAGATGACCGCATAACTCGCCGTCGGAGCATCCATACGCACCACTTCGGCACCCAAGCGAACCGCTCCCATCGTGCCCATGTCGCGCGAGCGGCGCAGGCCTCGGGCGGGCCGTCGCGAGCGAGCGGAGCGCAGGATGCGCGGGAGCGATGCGAACGAGAGCGGCCCCGGACACGATGTCCGGGGCCGCGTGCCCGCCGTGGTCCGAAGCCGCTCGCGCGACTACGACAACGTCCGCTAGTGAACCAGGAACCCAACCAGCAGCAGCGCCACGATGTTGAGCACCTTGATCATCGGGTTGATCGCCGGACCCGCCGTGTCTTTGTACGGATCGCCGACGGTGTCGCCGGTCACGGCCGCCTGGTGCGCGAGCGAACCCTTTCCGCCGTAGTTCCCGTCCTCGATGTACTTCTTGGCGTTGTCCCACGCGCCGCCGCCCGAGGTCATCGAGATGGCGACGAAGATGCCGGTGACGATCGCGCCGACGAGCACGCCGCCCATCATCTCGGCCGCGTGGTTGCCCGGCAGCACGCCGACGAGCGACAGGATGACGATCAGGATCGGCACGCCGATCGGGATCATCGCCGGAACGATCATCTCGCGCAGCGCGGCCTTGGTGACGATGTCGACGGTGGTGCCGTAGTTCGGCTTCTGCGTGCCGTCCATGATGCCGGGCATCTCGCGGAACTGGCGCCGCACTTCCTCGACGACGGCGCCGCCGGCGCGGCCGACCGACTCCATCGAGAGCGAGGCGAACAGATAGGGCAGCAGGCCGCCGACGAGCAGGCCGGTGAGCACGTAGGGGTTCTCGAGACCGAACGTGACCGGGTTGGTCGCGCACGCCAGCGCCGCGTTCTCGTGGCACTTGTTGCTGAGCTCTTGCAGGAACGAGGCGAAGAGCACGACCGCCGCGAGACCGGCCGAGCCGATCGCGTAGCCCTTGGTGACGGCCTTGGTGGTGTTGCCGACCGCGTCGAGCGGTTCGGTCACGCCGCGCACCGCGTCGGGCATCTCCGACATCTCGGCGATGCCGCCGGCGTTGTCGGTGATCGGGCCGAAGGAGTCGATGGCGACGATGATGCCGGCCATCGAGAGCATCGACATGACCGCGATGCCGACCCCGTAGAGCCCGGCGAACGAGAACGACACCAGGATGCCGACCACGATCACCAGCGCGGGCAGCGCGGTCGACTGCATCGACACCGCGAGCCCTGAGATCATGTTGGTCGCGTGGCCGGTCAGCGAGGCCTTGGCGATGCGCTTCACCGGTCCGTACTGGGTGCCGGTGTAGTACTCGGTGATGTAGGTGATGAGCCCGGTGACGATCAGCCCGACCAGCGCGCAGACGAACACCTGCAGGGTGCCGACGATCTGGCCGTTGGGCAGCGCCACGCCGCCGTTGCCGAACTGGCTGTTGGCGACGAAGTAGAACGCGATCGCGGAGAGCACGCTGGCCACGATCAGGCCCTGGTACATCGCGCCCATGATCTTGCCGGGCGAGGGGACCGCGTTCTTGGCCATCCGCACGAAGAACGTGCCGATGATCGAGGCGATGATCGAGACGCCGCCGAGGATCAGCGGGAAGGTCACCGCGCCGGCCAGCTTGGTGCCGAACAGCAGGTGGCCCAGCAGCATGGCGGCGATCGTCGTGACGGCGTACGTCTCGAACAGGTCGGCCGCCATGCCGGCGCAGTCGCCCACGTTGTCGCCCACGTTGTCGGCGATGACGGCGGGATTGCGCGGGTCGTCCTCGGGGATGCCGGCCTCGACCTTGCCGACCAGGTCGGCCCCGACGTCGGCGGCCTTGGTGAAGATGCCCCCGCCCAGGCGGGCGAAGACGGAGATCAGCGAGCAGCCGAAGGCCAGGCCGACCAGCGCGGCCAGGCTGTCGGACTCGGCGGTCGCGCCGTGGCTCGCGTTGACCGAGGTCATGAGCGCGAAGTAGCCGCTGACGGCGAACAGGCCCAGGCCGACGACGAGCAGCCCGGTGACCGAGCCGCCCTTGAAGGCCAGGTCGAGCGCCGGCGCGACGCCGCCCCGGGCCGCTTCGGCGGTGCGGACGTTGGCGCGCACCGAGACGATCATCCCGATGAAGCCCGCGCCGCCCGAGAGGACCGCGCCGATCACGAAGCCCAGCGCGGCTTCCCAGCCCAGCGGGGCGGGCAGCACGGCGATGACGATGGCCAGGATGACGGCGACGATCGCGACCGTCGTGTACTGGCGCTTGAGGAAGGCCATCGCGCCTTCCTGGATGGCGGCCGCGATCGACTGCATCGTCGCGTTGCCGGCGGGCTGCTTGAGGACCCAGCTGGCCAGGTAGCCGCCATAGAGAATGGCGATGAGTCCGGCGATCAGGCCGAACCAGATGCCGGTCTGTTGAGTCAATCCGATGGTCACGATGGTCCTTTACGACACGAAGAAAGGCGCGACCAGGGGTCGCGCGCTTTGGACCTCAAGGCGTTTAGCGCTCTCCCTGCGCCGTCCTGCGCGCGCCGGACGGGCATCGCGCCGTGCGGCGCGAAGCCCGAGCCCGGCATGGAGTCGACGGAGTTGGTGGTGGTGGGCTGCGGGCCGGCCGGCGGCACGGCCGCCCGGGAGGCCGCTCGGCAAGGGGTCGCCACCGTCGTGCTGGAGCGCGACCCGGTGGTCGGCGCCAAGCGGGTCTGCGCGGCCGGGCTGCGGCCGGGCTTCTGCGAGGAGTTCGACCTGCCGCGCTCGATCGTGCACCTCGACCCCGGCACGATCACCCTCTCGACCGCGGCCCGGACCTACGCCTTCGCGGTCGGCCCGGCCCACACGACCACCCGCGAGGAGCTGGACGGCACGATCGGTGCGCTGGCCGCGCGCGAGGGGGCCGAGATCCGCACCGCGGCGCTGTTCCGCGGGCTGCAGCGCGAGCGCGACGGGATCGTGGTCGAGTACGCCGACACCCGGGCCGGGGAGCGCCGGCGGATCAAGGCCCGCAGCGTGTTCCTGGCCCAGGGCTCCTCGGCTCGGCTGGACGAGGTCGACCCGCGCTTCGCCTACCCCGGCTGGAGCGCGGGCCTGATCACCTGCCTGCAGTACCGGGTCTATCCCGAGCGCCCGGCCGTCCCCGCGGCCTACGCGACGCTGGAGATGCACTACTACGTCAGCCCGCTCTCGGGCCGCAACGTGATCGCCTGGACGTTCCCCAAGCGCGACCACCTCTCGATCGGGCTGGGCATCCAGGCCAAGGTCGTAGGCGCCGCGCTGCGGGCCGAGCTGGACGCCTTCCTCACCACGGTGGAGCGGCGGCTGTTCGCGGGCATTCCGTACCGGGTGCGCGAGGAGGGCAACCTGCTCTACGGCGGGCTGCCCCGGCCGGGGATCGGGGCCGCGGGCGTGATGGTCGGCGGCACGGCCGCCGGGCTGGTCGACGCGACCACCGGCGAGGGCATCCACGAGGCCGCCAGCACGGGCCGGATGGCGGCCGAGGCGGCGGCCGGCGTGCGGGCCGGGCGGGCGCGCGACGCCGCCCCGAGCTACGAACGGGCGGTCAAGCGGACGTTCTACGGCCGCCTGCGCCACCGCCAGAAGCTGATGAGCGCGCTGGAGCGCAAGCCCGCCCGCTTCGACCTGCTGTTCCGCCAGCTTGAAGAGACGCCGCGCTTCGCCGAACTCTTGCAGCGGGACCGCAACGCGTTCAGCCCGCTGGAGTGGGCCTACCTGTACGCGCAGGCGGCGAAGTTCTCGCTCGCCGCGCTGCGCGTGAAATAGGACTATGCTGCGCTTTCTCGTCGACCGCGTCGTGCGGCTGATCGTCGTGCTCCTCGGCATCACCGTGGCCAGCTTTCTGTTCATCCACGCCATCCCGGGCGACCCGGTCGCGCTGCGCCTGGGCGAGCACGCCACCCCCGAGGCCGCCGCGCAGCTGCGCGCGCAGCTCGGGCTGGACAAGCCGTGGTGGGTGCAGCTCGGGGTCTACCTGCTGGCGGTGCTGCACGGCGACCTGGGGCGCTCGGTGTTCGACTCGCAGCCCGTGCTGGGCACGCTCGCGCAGTACTTCCCCGCCACCCTGGAGCTGACGCTGGGCGCGATGCTGGTCGCGATCGTGGTCGGCGTCCCGGCCGGGGTGCTGGCCGCGGTGCGCCACCGCGGGGCGCTCGACGCGCTGACCATGAGCGCGGTGCTGCTGGGCGTCTCGATCCCCGTCTTCTGGCTGGGCTGGCTGCTGGTGTACCTGCTCGCCGTGCTGCCCTCGCACGCGGGCCTGAACCTGTTCCCGATCTCGGGCCGCATCTCGCTGACCTACTTCGTCCCGGCCCGGACCCATCTGCTGGTGCTCGACGCGCTGCTGGCCGGCAACGGGCGAGCTGCGCTCGACGCGCTCTGGCACCTGGTGCTGCCCGCGCTCACCCTGGGCACGATCCCGATGGCGATCGTCGCCAAGATCACCCGCAGCGGGATGCTCGACGTGCTGCAGTCCGACTACATCCGGACGGCTCGGGCCAAGGGCCTGAACGAGCGCAGCGTGGTGGTGCACCACGCCCTGCGCAACGCGCTGATCCCGATCATCACCGTGCTCGGCCTGCAGACCGGCCTGCTGCTGGGCGGCGCGGTGCTGACCGAGTCGATCTTCGCTTGGCCGGGCGTCGGCCGGCTGGCCTTCGAGGCCATCTCCAACCGCGACATGCCGCTCATCAACGGCTGCGTGCTGCTCTTCGCGGTCGTCTTCGTGCTGGTCAACACGATAGTCGACTTGCTCTATGCGGTCGCGAACCCGCGCATCCGATACAGCTAGAGTGACCCTGGCTCCGCGCTGTGCTTGACATCTCCGACGCGGAGTTCGCGGCGCTGCGCGATCTGATCCGCGAGCGGTTCGGGATCTACTACGACGACCAGAAGCGCTTTCTGCTGCTGAGCCGCTTGCAGACGCGCCTGGCCAAGCGCGGCTTCGAGACCTACCGCTCCTACGTCAGCTACCTGCGCGCCGACCCGGGCCGCGAGGAGGAGTGGAACGACCTGGCCTCCGTGCTCTCGAACAACGAGACGTACTTCTTTCGCGAGCGGGCGCAGCTGCGGACGCTGGCCGGGAGCGTGCTCGACGAGTTCCTGGTCCGCTCGCCGCGGGTCAAGCTGTGGTCGGCCGCCTGCTCGTCGGGCGAGGAGCCGTACTCGCTCGCCATGGCCCTGCTCGACACGGGCAAGCTGGGCGAGGCCCAGCTCGCGATCCGCGCGACCGACATCTCGAGCCGGGTGCTGGAGCTGGCCGAGCGCGGCTACTACCGCGCGCTCTCGTTCCGCGCCACCGAGCCGGCCCTGATCCAGCGCTGGTTCGCCCCGCAGGGCGACGGCTTCGCGATCGCCGAGCGCATCAAGCGCCTGGTGCAGTTCGGCCGCCTCAACCTGCTCGACGGAGCGCGGGTCGCAGCGGAAGGGCCGTTCGACGCGATCTTCTGCCGCAACGTGCTGATCTATTTCGACAAGCCGACCCAGAAGCGGGTCGTGGAGTCGTTCGCGAAAGCGCTCCGCCCGGGAGGCTACCTGTTCTTGGGTCACGCCGAATCGCTCTTCCACCTGACCGACCTCTACGAGCCCGTCGTCGGCCCCGACGCGATCGTCTACCGCCTGCGCGCCCCGGTGCCGGCGTGAACGCCCGCACCATCACGGTCGTCGTCACCGACGACTCGGCCTTCATGCGGCGCGCGATCCAGAAGATGCTGGAGAAAGAGGCCGACATCCGGGTGGTGGGCACCGCGGCCAGCGGCGAGGAGGGCGTCGCGCTGGTCGAGCGGCTGCGCCCCGACGTCGTCACCATGGACGTCGAGATGCCGGGGATCGGCGGGCTGGAGGCGGCGCGCGCGATCGTCGAGCGGCGCGGCCCGCCGGTCATCATGGTCTCGGCGGTCACCCGCGAGGGCGCCGAGACGACCCTGCGCGCGCTCGAGGCGGGCGCGGTCGACTTCATCCCCAAGCCCGACTCGGCCCTGATCGACATCGTCAACGTGCAGCGCGAGCTGGTCGAGAAGGTCCGCCACTTCGGCGCCCGCGGGGCCTACCTGCGGGCCATGCGCGACGGCTCGCGCGTGCCGCGCGCCGAGGCCGCGGA
>JASLGJ010000520.1 GCA_030150085.1 Candidatus Elarobacter sp.
GTTCACGCTGGCGACCTCGGGCAGAACCGGCAATGCTTGCGGCTGCGCCGTGCCGCCCGTGCCGGGTGCGGGCGGGGGCAGCGTCACGGTGCCGTTGTGGCCGCCGCCGCACGACACGAGCGCGAAGGCGCAGAGCAAGGACGCGGCGGCGCGGCGCAGCAGGGTGGCTCTCATAGCGCGAACAGGTACTCCGAGGAGATGATGTGCAGCAGGCGGCCGGTGTAGTCGCGCTGCCCGGTGTCGAACACCGTCAGCCGCGTGTTGCGCGAGAAGCGGTAGCCCAGGCCGGCGGTGACGGTGCGCGCGAACGCGGTGTCCTTGGTCGCGTCCCAGCGGGCGACGGCGAAGCTGCGGTCGGTCAGCGCCTGGCGCACTTGGACGAAGCCGCCGCTGCTCTGGAGCGCGTCGCCGTAGACGTCGGACGCGCTGTCGTTGCCGGTCTGGTAGACGGCGTCGATCTCCGTGCCGCGCCGGGCGAAGCCCAGCGCGTAGCCTTGGCGGTAGAACCGGTCCCCGATCCCGCTGAAGAACTGGGTGCCGTTGAAGCCCAGGCCGCTCAGCGCGCGGCTGCCGTCGTAGCGGTAGGCCTGCAGGCTGAAGTCGCCCAAATCGCGCCGCAGCGTCACCATCGTGTCGACGCCGTGCGCGCCCAGGCCCGACGCGACGTCGTGGCCCTGGAGGAACGAGACCGTGCCGCCGATCTGGCGGCCGGGGTTGCCGACCACGATCTGGCCGCCGATCTTGGGGGCGAACAAGGTGAACGGGTTGTCGCCGGCCCGCTGGCTCCAGACCGCGTAGGGCTGGGTCGTCTCGCGGAAGGTCTCGGGGTCGAGCGGGAGCGGCAGGGTGAACTGGCCGGCGCGCAGGGTGAGCGGCGTCTTGGCGCCGTCGGGCGTGGCCCGGTAGCCGTACCAGACGTCGCGGGCCCGGCCCGGCTCGCCGCCGTCCACGGCGTAGACCTCGGCCCAGTACGAGCCGCGCGGCCCGACCGAGCCGCCGACCAGGAACTCGACCTCGTTGACGATCGTCTTGGGCAGCGGCCCGCTGGTGGCTTCGTCCGGGTCGACGGTCCCGGCGCTGGCGTAGTTCGTCTCGACCCGCACCGCGGCCGGGAAGACCGGCTTGGGCTTGAGCCCCGGGATGCGGTAGCCGTTGGCCAGGAAGGTCTGCCCGAACGCGGTCAGGTGGGGGACCTCGGTGTGGCAGGCCTGACACGACAGCCCGTAGCGGTGCGCGAACACGGGAATCGCTTCCGCCGGCCGGGGCGCGAGCAGCGCCGCAATGGCGAGAAGAACGACGGCGAACGACCCGGACAATCGCACGAGGGCCTCCTAACGGATGTATTAGGATGACCTAAATTATCACTGAGGCGCCCCTCTCCTTCGTCCGCGGCCCCACGGCTCGTGGCCCTGTGGGCGGGCTCACCACCCGCCCTATCGCCTTCAGGGGCGATTCCTGGGTAAAGCCGTGCTCGTCGGTTCGTCCGAACCGCCCTCGTTTGCTCGTTTGTTCAGGAGAACTTTCCATGCGTAGATTTGCTACCGCATTGGCGTTCGCGGCGTTCGCCGCGGCGCTCGGTTCGTTCCCGGCACCGGCGTCGGCGCAGCACGGCACGATGATGGGCCACCGCTGCCACCGAGGCTCGCACTGGGTACCTGCCCACCGCGACCGGCGCGGGCAGTGGGTACGCGGCCACTGCTCGAGGTGATCGCCCACCGCCGGGCGGCGCTCGCGGGCAATCCCGCGCAAGGAGGTGACGGTCGCCGTCACCTCCGCCGCGTCAGAACGCGGGGTAGATCGAGCCGCCGAAGTGGCGCAGGATGTAGCCCCGCATGTCGCTCGAGTGGTACAGCGCGACGAGCTGTTTGACCCAGGGCTGGTCGCGGTCCGCGCTGCGCACCGCGATGACGTTGCTGTACGGGCTGCGCAGGGCTTCGCCCACCCCGCCGCCCTCGGCCACGATCGCGTCGTGGTTGGGCGTCAGGCCGGCCGTCGCGGCGTAGTTGCCGTTGATGCAGGCCGCGTCGACGTCGTCGAGCGCGCGCGGCGTCTGGGCCGCGTTGAGCTCGCGGATCTGCAGGTGCTTGGGGTTGTCGCTGATGTCGCCCAGGCCGATGATGAAGCCGTTCGAGCGCAGCTTGATGAGCTTGGCGCTCTGCAGCAGCTTGAGCGCGCGCGCTTCGTTGGTGGGGTCGTTGGGAACCGCGATCTGCGCCCCGTCCTTGAGCTCGGCGACGCGTTTGATCTTCTTGGAGTAGACGCCCATCGGCAGCAGGATCGTCTTGCCGACCGCGCTCAGCTTGTAGCCGCGCGTCTTCACCTGGTCGTTCAGGTAGGGCGGGTTCTGGAACGAGTTCGCGTCGAGGTCGCCCGCGTCCAGCGCCTGGTTGGGCACGGCGTAGTCGCTGATCTCGACGACCTCGATCTGCAGGCCGTGCTTGGCGCCTAGCCGGGCCAGCTCGTCGGCGAGCTGCGCGTGCGGTCCGGGCGTGACGCCCAGCCGGACGGTCTTGTCGGCCGCGCGCGCGGGCAGCGCGGGGGCCGCGAGCAGCGAGGCGAGAACGAGCAGCGCCGTGCTGCGGGTGATCGGGTTCACGTCGGGTCAACCTTCCTTTGGGGACGGGCTCGGCCGAAGGCCGAACGCTAGCGGTGCGTGAGCCGGCGGGCCAATCGGTCGCCGAGAAACTGGATGATCTGCACGAGCGCGATCAGCACGACCACGGTCGCGATCATCACCGGCGTGTCGAAGCGCTCGTAGCCGTAGTCGATCCCCAGCGCCCCGATCCCGCCGGCCCCGATCGCGCCGGCGATCGCGGAGTAGCCGATCAGCGAGATGACGGTGATGGTGAAGGCCGCGACGATGCCCGGCCGGGCCTCGGGCAGCAGCACCTTGGTGACGATCTGCAGCGGGGTCGCGCCCATCGCGCGCGCCGCCTCGACCAGGCCGCGCGGCACCTCGCGCAGGGCGGCCTCCACGAGGCGGCCGAGGAACGGGATCGCGGCGACCGAGAGCGGCACCATCGCGGCGACCGTCCCGATAGACGTGTGCGCGATCAGGCGGGTGAACGGGATGATCGCCACCATCAGGATGATGAACGGCACCGAGCGGGCCGCGTTGACCACCGCCCCCAGCACCCGGTTGAGGACCGGGCTGGGCGCGATGCCGCCGTGGTCGGTCGCGATCAGCAGCACGCCCAGCGGTACGCCGAGCAGCAGCGCGACGACCGACGCGACGCCGACCATCTGCGCCGTCTCCCCCAGCGCCTTAAGAAGCAGCGACAGCAGCTCGTTCGACATAGCCCAGCACGTCCACGCGCACGCCGGCGCCGTCCAGATACGCGCGCGCCGCGTCGCGCACGCTCGGCTCGGCACCGACCTCGACGACCAGCGCGCCCAGCGGCTCGCCGCCGACCCGCTCGATCGCGCCGCCGACGATGTTCAGCTCGAGCGCGAAGCGGCGCACCAGCGCGGTCACGACGGACTCGCGCGCCGCCGACCCGCCGAAGCCCAGCCGCCAGACCGCGTTC
>JASLGJ010000572.1 GCA_030150085.1 Candidatus Elarobacter sp.
GCTGGCCGACCCGAGCCGCTGGATGGAGCGCCGGCGGCAGAACGGCTAGCCCTGTCCGCAGGCCCGAGCGCTCAGCGCTCCAGCAGCCGGACCGCGCGCTCGACGCCAAGCGCGCTGGGCGCTCGCCACGCGCCGCCCCGCGCCGCCCGGCGTCGAGCGCGCGGTCCGGCTGCTGGAGCGCTGAGCGCTCGGGCCTGCGGACAGGGCTAGCCGTTCTGCCGCCGGCGCTCCATCCAGCGGCTCGGGTCGGCCAGCGGCGCGAACCCGTTCTGCGCGTAGAGCCCGTGCGCGTCGCGCGTCGCCAGGATCCAGCGCCGCAGGCCCTGCAGCTCGGGGTGCGCGAGCACGCTCGCGATCAGCCACGTGCCCAGGCTCTTGCCGCGCACGGCGGGGTCGACGAACACGTCGCACAGCCAGGCGAAGTCGGTCGCGTCGGTGACGACCCGCGCGAACCCCACCTGGCGCCCGTTCTCGTACAGCCCGAACGGCACGGAGAAGCGCAGCGAGCGCGCGATCTGCGCGCGCGTCCGCTCCGCCGCCCAGTACGACGCGCGCAGAAAGCGCTCCACCGCGTCGAGATCGATCAGCGCGGCATCGGTCGAGATCAGGTACGGACCCTTCCGCACCTCGTACGGCGGCAGCTCGTCCACGCGCCGCGCTTCGCGGCGCGGCGGCGCGCCTACTCCAGCCAGATCGGGACGATGGACGCGGCCAGCAGCAGGCCGAGCAGGACGTTGGCGATGCGCCAGTGGCGCTCGGTGCGCAGCGCGCGCGCCAGCACGACCCCGGCCGCGCACCACAGCACGAGCGAGACGCTCGAGGCGATCCCGAACGTCAGGCCCAGAATCGCCGCCAGCCGGGCCGGGTTGGCGCTGAGCGTCGCGAACGACGCGGCCGCGCTGAGCGTCAGCGCCCAGCCCTTGGGGTTCAGCCACAGCAGCAGCGCGCCGCCGAAGAAGCTGGTCGGCACCTGCACCGTCCCGGCGTCCGTCTTCGGGGCGCCGCTGGAGCCGATCTTCCAGGCCAGCCAGAGCAGGTAGAGCGAGCCGATCACTTTCATCGCCAGCTGCAGGGCCGGCGCGGCCTGCAGCAGGCCGGCCAGACCGGCCGCGGCGAGCGCGGCCAGCGTGGCCAAGCCGAAGGCGATGCCGCTCACCAGCGGCACGCTGCGCCGGAAACCGAACTGCGCCCCCGAGGCGGTGGCCAGGGTCGTCGCGCCGCCCGGTGAGAGCGTCGCCACGACCACGAACACGATCAGGGGGAGCAGCACTTCGGACACGGCGCGGACGACCTCCTCGAATCCCCGCTTCGGGGCGCACGTCGAACTTTACACAAACGATACACTCCGACCCGGCGACCGGCCCTCCCTGCCGGCGCGAGCCGGCTCAGTCGAAGAAGCGCCAGCCGTCCTCTTGGTGGATCAGGAACAGGCCCATCGTGCGGCGGGTCGAGGTGCAGCGCTCGACGGCGTGCAGGTTCTTGCTCTGGAACAGGGTGAGCTGGCCCGGCTGCGGCTTGAGCGGGATGCTCGCGGCGCGCTCCAGCTCGGCCATCTTGCCCGTGTCGCGGTACTCGGCGTGCAGCTCGTCGAGCTTGGCGCGCGAGGGCGGCTGGACGTTCCAGACGATCATCCCGGCGTCGTTGGCCGAGCCCTGGATGGTCAGGAAGCCGCCCAGCTGGCGCTGGTAGGAGCGCTTCATCGGCCAGTTCGCGAGGTCGCGCGCGTAGCTGATGTCGTCGCAGTGCGGGGCGAAGTTGAAGGGCGCCTCGAACGGCTCGTAGACGCGCCGGGTCGCCAGCAGGAACTCGACCTGGTACTCGCGCCCGATCGTGAGGGGCTTGGCGTCGAGGGCGTCGGCGAACAGCCGCACGAAGCGCGTCCGCCGCAGGCCTTCGTTGACCTTCGCGGCGATGCCGAAGTACTCGGCGGCCTTCGAGACGAGCTGCTCGCGCTCTTCGCGCTGCAGCTGGCCCAGCGTCACCGAGGTCGCGACGATGCCGGCGTGGTGCTCGTTCTTGGTGAACGGCGAGCTCGAGAAGCCCTCGTCGTCCCACCACGCTTCGAGCTCGTGCGCGGGCACGACGTCCATGACGATCGCGTCCGCCTCGTCGGCTTCGAGCGCGTGGATCGCCTGCGCGAGCGACAGCTCGCGCGGGCGGGCGGGCGCGCCGAACCGCATCATCTGGGACTGGTACACGGCTTGCATGGTCTCTTGCATGATGTCTCCTCGCGGGCCGAAGCGTCAGCGGCGGGGCGCCAGGCAATCGCCTTGGCCCAGTTCGCTCAAGGCCGGTCGCCGCAGCAGCCGGTACAGCTCGGCCGGCTTGGGTTCGGTGGTCGAATGGCGGTATTTCGGAAACAGCAGCAGGCCGCTGCGCTCGGCGACCAGCGGCGCGCCGTCGCAGGTGCCCAGCCGCTGGCTGGACGCGACCGGCTGGAAGTTCTTCAAGCCGCGCTCGAGCCGCACGTCGCCGGGCGGATAGGGCACGATCGCGGACCAGGTGTAGATCGGGTTCGCGCGGTCGGTCAGGGGCGGGAGCGGCACGCCCCGCCCGAGCGCGTCGACCGCCGCGATGGCCTGCAGGCAGACCCGCACGCCGACCGCGATCTCGTACAGCCCGAAGCCCTTCTGCCCCAGCTCGAAGCTCAGGCTGATGGTGCCGGCTTCGTCCATGAACTCACCCGACGTGCAGTCGGCGCCGGGCGCCTCGGAGAACTTGCGGCCCCAGTAGGTGATGACCGGGCTCTCCGGCGAGATGGCGTGCGCGAACCGCATCGTCGCTTCCTGATAACCGAAGACGAAGAACGGCGCGTCGGACGGCTCGATGGTCTGGTGCAGGTCGACGCAGTAGCGGGCTCGGCTCAGGATCGGCTTGAGCTCCCGCGCGCGCCGCTGCTCGAGCGTGTCGGGTGCGCTCTCGCCGAACGAGCGGTTCAGGTCGCGCTGCACGAAGCGCGTTCCCTGCCGCGCCGCCTCGACGTTGCAGAGCACGAAGCCGAGCGAGGACGACGGCACGAGCAGACCTCGGCTCAGGTAGTCGCAGACCGCGGTGAGGACCGCCAAGCCGCCGACCTCGTTGCCGTGCATGAGCGCCATGAAGAGCAGGTCGACGGCCGCGCCGCGCGCGCCGGGCGGGCGCACGACGAAGGCGTGGCGCTCCAAGCGCTCCACCGTGCCGGCGCCCAGCGCCGCGCCCGCGGCGAAGCGCTCGAACGACGCCAGCTCGCGCTCCAGCTGGGCGCGCCCGTCCTCGGGCGGCGCGGCGGCGGGAGCGGCGACCTGCGTCAGTGGAACATCCGCCATTGCCCGCCGTGCCAGACGAGGAACGAGCCGAGGGTCTGGCGCGTCGACGCACACTGCTCGACGGCGTGCATGACGCGCGTGTTGAGGATGTTGAGCTGGCCCGGCCGCCCCGTGGCGACGACCTTGGGGACGCCTTCGAGCGCCGCGATGCGCCCGCTGCGCGCGTACTCGCCCATCAGCGCGTCGAGCGCGGGGCGGGTCGGCGGGCGGTAGTCCCACATCACCAGGCCCGCGCCGTTCTCGGCGTCCTTGACCGAGAGGAAGATCGAGATCTGGTCGTAGCCCTCGTCGTAGCCTTCCGCGATCGGCCACTTCTCCGGCTCGCGCCCGAAGTGGATCGCGTCGCAGTGGGGCGGCACGCTGTAGCTGCTGCCCTCGTTGGGCTGGTACTCGCGCTTGGAGACCAGCGGCAGCTCGCCCCAGTCGCCGACCCGCACCGAGTCCGCGCCCAGCTCGCGCCGGCAGAGCTGCACGAAGGCGGTCCGGCGCAGGGCGTCGTTGCAGCGCCCGGCGTAGGCGAAGTAGTCGATCAGGCCGGGAATCAGCGCGTCGCCGGTGAGCCGCTGGGTGGGCCCGATCGCCAAGCCCGACTTGCCCGCCCCGGGGAAGCTCTGGTGCTGGGTGACGGGCGGGAAGGCCGGGTCGTCCCACCACGCGCCCAGCTCGGCGGGATCGACCAGATCGAGCAGCACCGCCGCGGCCTTGCGGTCGCGGATCAGCAGCGCGCTCTCGGCCAAGCTGAGCGCGCGCCGCTCGACCCGCTGGTCGAAGGAGTAGATCTCGCCCGGGTAGACCGGGTTCGCGAGCGTTCGCTCTTGCAGCACGGCGCCGTCCCTCAGCGCAGGACGGTGCCGGCCGGGCCGAACGGGGTGCCGCGCGCGTTTCTCTCCACCCGCCGGTTGTGGCCGTAGCGGTCCTCGCCCGAGACCAGCACGACGCCGTACTTGTCGAGCGAGATCGTGCTGCCGTACTCCTCGACCGTGTCGGTGCCGGGGTAGACCTGCACCGCGGTCGGCACGTAGCGGCTGGCGTAGCCGAGGCGAGTCTGGTTCTGCGAGGTGTTGGGGAACGACGAGTGCATCAGGGTCGACCAGAAGACCACGAACTCGCCGGGCTGCATGACGATCGAGACGGCCTTGCTCTCGTCCGGCTTCCAGTCGGGGTCCTTCTGCAGATTGCGGTAGTCGTAGCCGTAGAAGCCGCGCTTGATGCCGTCCTTCTCGACCGCGTTCACGTTGCTGGGATCGAACAGCATCCCCTTGGACTCGTCGTAGAACATCTCTTCGTGCGTGCCGGGCATGAAGCGCAGGCAGCCGTTCTCCTCGTTGGCCTCGGTGAGCGCGGTCCAGACCGTGATCGCGCCGCCGAAGCGGGTGTCGCCCGGCCACACGATCTGCGGCTTGCCCGAGGCGTGCGCGAAGGTGTCGGCCTGGTGCCAGTCGGTGCCCTCGTCGCCGGGGTACTTGGGGAACATCTCCGAGCGCCAGCAGATCACGTCCGGGCCGAGGATCGCGTTGAGGCGCTGCACGATCTCGGGCCGCGCGATGTGCTCGCTGAGCAAGTCCACGTCGAGGTGGCGGTCGTAGTTGGCGATCATGCTGGTCGGCGGCAGGTCGTAGACCGCGTAGTCGCGGTCGAAGAGCTGCGGGCGGATCTTGCGGTAGCGCTCGCGCGCCTCGTCCGGCTCGTACAGCTTGAACGGGCCGATGAAGCCCTGCTTGCGGAAGGTCGCGATCTCGTCGGGCGTCAGCCGGAAATCGACGTCGGTTTGCATGACTCTAGCGTTCCTCTCCACCGCGGGCGTCGACGCCCGCGTACTCTCGCGATGCGGCCGCGGCGCGGTAGGCCTCGGCCCAGCCGTTCACCGACGGCGCCCCCATCAGTTTGCTCGTCGGCACCTGCAGCCCGAGCGCGTCCTCGACCCGGATCTGCAGCTCGACGATCGTCAGCGACGTCGCGCCGCGCTCGAAGAAGTCGTCGTCGGGCCGCAAGTCGGGGTAGCCGAGCGTGGCGTCGCAGGTGCTCTTGATCGTCTCGGTGATGTCTGTCGTGTCAGCCATGGTCCTCTCCGGTTGCGGGGCCTGGAATACGCTGCTGGTCGACCTTCCCGTTCGCGTTGAGCGGAAGCTGCGCGCAGGCGTCGATCGTGTCGGGGATCATGAACGGCGGCACCAGCTTGCGCAGCTCGGCGCGCACGAAGGCCGGCATGTCGGGCCGCTCGTCGCGCGTCTGGACGACGGCCGCCAGGTAGCGCTGGCCGGACTGGTCCTCGCGCACCGCGACGGCGCTCTCCTCGACGCCCGGCACGCGCCGCAGCAGCGCCGCCACCTCGTCGACCGAGACGCGGTAGCCGCGAATCTTGGTCAGCCGGTCGCGCCGGCCGACGAACTCCAGCACGCCGTCGGGCCGGCGCCGCACGACGTCGCCGGTGCGGTAGAGCAGGCCCGGCCCGGCGGGATCGGGGACGAACGCGGCGCGCGTGGCCTCGGGCGCGTTCAGGTAGCCCAGGGCGACGCCCAGCCCGCCCGCGCACAGCTCGCCCTCGCCGCCGTCGGCGACCGGCCGCAGCTCGGCGTCGAGCACGCGCACCTCGGTGCCCGCCACCGGGCGGCCGATCGGCACGCTCTCGGCCGGGCGGTTGGCGCGCGTCATCACGTGGCAGCAGGTGAACGTGGTGTTCTCGGTCGGCCCGTAGCCGTTGATCACGGTGAGGTCGGGGTAGGCGTCGAGCGCCGCGTTGACCGCGGCCGCGCTGAGGACGTCGCCGCCGGCCAGCAGCACCCGCAGCCCGGCCAGCATCTTGAGCGAGCGCCGCACGACCAGGTGGAACAGCGCCGCGGTGAGCCACAGCACGGTCACCCGCTCGCGCGCCAGCAGCGCCGCGACGGCGTTGGGATCGAACACCGGGTCCTCGTAGACCACCAGCCGCGCGCCGTTGAGCAGCGCGCCCCAGATCTCGAAGGTCGAGGCGTCGAAGGTGATCGGCGAGAGCAGCAGCAGCGCGTCGTCCGGCTCGATCGCGACGTAGTTCGTGTCGCGCACGAGCCGCACCACCCCGCGGTGCGGCACGACCACCCCCTTGGGCCGCCCGGTGCTGCCCGAGGTGAACATCACGTAGACCGGCGCCTCGCCGTCCTGGTCCGGGCCGGGCGCGGGCCCGTCGTCGTCGCGCCCGTCCGCCAGGCCGCGCGCCTCGACCAGGCGCAGGCCGGCCTCGCGCAGCGCCTCGTCGCCGCCGGGCGCCACGAGCGCGTGGCGCGCGCCGCACTGCTCGGCGTAGTCGCGCTTGACCGCGGCCGGATAGGCCGGGTCGAGCGGCACGAAGGCCGCGCCGGCTTTGACGACCGCGAGCATGCCGATCACCGCGTCGGCCGAGCGCGGCAGGCACAGCAGCACGCGGTCGAGCGGGCGCACCCCGCTCGCGGTCAGCGCCCGGGCCAGCCGGTTCGCGCAGCGGTCCAGCTCGCGGTAGGTCAGGCGGACCGCGCCGCCGACCAGCGCCACCCGCTCGGGCGTGCGCCGCACCTGCGCGGCGAAACAGCGCTCCACGCTGGCCCCGGTCGCCGCCCGCGGCCTGTCCGACGTCTCGATCATGCGGAAAAGAACTCCACCAGCTCCTCGGTGATGCGCGGGTTCGCGCGGCACAGCTCGTAGTGGTCGCCGTCGACCGCCACCACGCCGCCGCGCGCGCCGGGCAGCCGCTCGCACACGATCCGCGCGCTCTCGAGCGTGACCTGGCGGTCGTCGCGCGCCGCCACGACGAGGGTGGGCTGGGTCACCTCGCGCGCCGCGGCGAGAAAGTCGATCTGCCGGTAGGCGACGTAGTTGAGCCCGTAGCGGTACAGGCCGTCGGGCGTGCTGAACGGGAGCGAGACGAAGTCGTGGAACTCCGACTGGGCCTCGACCCGGCTGGCCGAGATCTTCTCGAACAGGCTGCGCGCGATCGCCTCGCCCTTGGCCGCGGTCGGCAGCAGCATGTCGACCTCGCGCTGGAAGCTGGTCTGCTTGCACGCCGCGGGCGGCAGCACGAACTCGCCCGAGACCAGCGCCAGGCGGCGCACGGTCCGCGGGTAGCGGGCCGCGGCGAGCAGCCCGATCCCCGCGCCCGAGCAGTACCCGAGCACGCCCACCGGCCGCTCCGCATCGCCCAGCGCGCGGCCGGCGTGGCGCGCCACGTGCACCAGATCGCGCACGTGGAACTCCGCCTCGAAGGCCGTCTCGCTCGCGTCGGCCTCGAGGTCGAGCACGAAGCGCGACTCCCAGGTGACGAGGTTGACGTGCGGTGCCAGCGCGGCGTAGAGCCGCGCGGCGATGCCGTGGCGCACGCCGAACGGCAGCACCAGCACGACGCTCGGCCGCTCCGGCACCAGCGCGCTGGAGAACACGTTGAGCGGACGGCCGTCGAAGCTCGCGACGCGCTCGGCGCGCAGCGGCGGCACGACGGGTCCTTGCAGGGCCGAGGTCACGCTCCGCGCACCACCCGCTCGAACAGCGCGCGCCGCACGGCGGGCCGTGACTCCGGCCTCAACCGGTGATGGGAACGAAGATCGGTTCTCACGCTACACCCTCGATGATCGCCTGGTCCTGCGAATGCCCAGCGCTCTTAGCCGCCGGCCGGCGCACGAACGGCGCCGCTTGCATCAGTGTATGAGATTGCACGCATCAGCAGGGGTGCGTCAATAGAGTAGAATGACCATGTAACGGTTTTGGCATGATCCGAATAAATCAGGTCACGTTTGCCGCGCCGCTGTCAATGGCCGCGCCGCACATGTGCGCGGCGATCCTTCGTGCTATCCGGCTTCGTATGCGGGGCCGGCGAGCGCGTCCTGACCGCCCGCCCGCGCCTGCGAAGCTCCTCCCGGCACGCCCGCCGCGGCCCGGATCGCGGAGCGCAGCGCGGCCGACATGAACGGCCGCTCGAAGGCGCGGTGGAACGCGTACGCGAGCGCGACGACGGCGGGGACGAACAGCGCGTAGGCCAGCGCGCTGGCGGCCGGCCCGGCCTGCACCCGCCACAGGAGCGCCCCCAGCACGATCACCAGCGGGCCGTGGATCAGGTACAGGCTGTACGAGAAGGCACCCAGCGCGACCAGCGGGCGGAGCGCGAGGATGCGCGCGGGCCACGGCGCGAGCGC
>JASLGJ010000074.1 GCA_030150085.1 Candidatus Elarobacter sp.
GACCAGCGCCAGGCGCGAGCCGGCCAGCAGGCGCGCGTCGGGCAGGCCCCAGACCCGGGCCCGCTGCTGGTCGACCAGCCGCACCGCGTCCTTGGCCAGCGCCATCACGCCCATCCAGGCGAACTCGGCCACCGCGCGCACCGGCACCTCGGCCGAGGTGGTGACCAGCAGGCCGGGGCGCGGCTCGCCGGCCGCGACGTGGTCGGAGCCGCTCCCGGTCAGGTGCAGCCAGCGCAGGCGCGCGCAGCGCCCCAGCAGGCCGGGCGGAAACGTGTTGGCGATCAGGACGTCGATCCGCTCGCGCTCGGGCGGGTCGTGCGCGACGTCGGCGACGACCCGCACCCGCACGTCGGGGTGGGCCGCTTCGATCGCCCGCGCCAGCACCGCCCCGATGCTGCGGTGGTAGATGCAGACTTCCACGCGCGCGCTAGGCGCTCGCGGCACCGGCCAGCGCGCGCCGCTCGACCTTCTCCGCGGCCAGGTCGTCGGCGATCTCGCGCAGCAGCCGCCCGTCGGCGCGGGCGCGCTCGACCAGGGCCTGCACGCTGGCCTCGATCCGCCCCGCGACCTCGCGGTACAGCCACTCGACCAGGCTCGCGGTGTCGAGCCCGCGCGGGTTGGAACCGGTCAGCAGCAGCGCGCTGACCGCGGCCCCGCCGGGGTTGATCACGATGTCGGGCAGGACCGGGACGCGGCGCGCGGCCAGCTGCCGCTGCGCGCCCAGCGAGACGGCCACGTTGGCGCCCTCGGCCACCACCGCCGCGCGCACGCGCTCGGCGTTGGCCTCGGTCACCGCGTTGCCGCCCGCGGCCAGGACCAGCACCTCGGCGTCGGCGTCGAGCCAGGCGTCGGGCCCGCTGAGCTGCCGCACCGCGGCCGGCAGCGCGCTCCGGTCGACCGTGCCGGAAGGATCGGTGCAGGCCCGCAGCGCCGCCACCGGGAGCCCGTTCGGATCGGCCAGCGTGCCCAGCCGGTCGGCCACCGCGACGATGGTGTAGCCGTGCCGCTCCAGGCCCTTGGCGACCGCGTAGCCGACCGAGCCGAAGCCCTGGATCGCGACCCGCTTGCGCCCGCCGTCCATCCCCAGCGCCTCGACCGCGGCCAGGATGCCGTGGCAGACCCCGAAGCCGGTCACGTCGTCGCAGCGGTGCCACAGCTCGTCCCAGCCGCAGGGCAGGTCCAAGCCGGGCTGCGCGCAGACGTCGTAGCCCGCCGCGCCGAGGATGACGTCGCGGTCGCGGTGCGAGACGCCCTGGTCGGAGCCCAGGTACACGCCGCCGCGCAGCAGCGGCGCGACGCCGCGCCCGAACGCGCGCAATTGCGCGTCGCGTTCCGGCCCCAGCGGCAGATTGGATACGATGCCGCCCTTCGCACCGCCCATCGGGATGTCGACCAGGGCCAGCTTGAGCGTCATGCGCGCCGCCAGCTCGGCCACTTCTTCCACCGTCACGCCGGGCGTCATGCGGATGCCGCCCATGGCGCGCCCGCCGACCGTGCTGTCGACCACGACGAAACCCTCGACGCCGCTCGCGCCGGGGCTGCTACATTCCGTAATGCAGAATCGAGCCACGCTATTTTGCTCCTGCCAAGTTCGCGCTTGCGCGCGCGGTGATCGTCGCCTCCAGGTGCCGCCGAGACGGCACCAAGGAAAACGATAGCGTCGGGCGCGCTCAGCTCGCTGTCAGGATCGTGCGCGCTCGCGGCGCGCGCAGCGTGCGCCGCAGCTCGCTGGGCGTGACGCCCAGGGCGCGCCGGAAGTTGGCCGTGAAGTGGCTGTGGCTGGTGAAGCCCAGGTCGAGCGCGAGCCGCAGCAGGTCGGACTCGCCGCGCGCGAGCCGCTCGATCGCGGCGGCGAAGCGCAGCCGCTCCTGGTAGCGCCGCAGCGAGGTGCCCAGCTCCGTGCGGAACAGCCGCGCCAGGTGGAAGGGCGAGCACTGCGCGGCGCGGGCGATGTCGGCCAGCGTCAGCGGCTGGTCGTAGTTGGCGGCCAGATAGGCCTGGGCGCGTTCGACGTGAGGGGAGCGGGCGGCGCGGGCCGCCGGGTGGCGGCGGGCCGGACATCGCTCGGTGTGGCGGTGCAGCCAGACCCGGTACTGCGAGCCGCCGGACGTATCGAGAACGGTTCGCGCCTCGCCCGCGCCCGCGCAGCGCGGCGAGCAGCGCACGCCGACCACGCGCAGCAGGGCGCCTTCGAATAGCGTGACGGCACCGCCGTCCTGTCCCGGTCCGGGACATCGGTCGTCGAGATACACCCTATCCTCCAGGGAGAAAACCGGAGCGAAAATCGCTTCCGCGGTGAGCGCCGGCCCTCCTGTGCTGCCGTTCGTGCCCCAGCTCACGCGCCCGAGCGCGGCGCACGATTCCGACAGCAAGCGCGCCAGGTGACGCCGCCGTCGGCATGGTAGCGTTAGGGCCGTTCGCATCACCCGCCGCCGCGGGTGTATCCATTTCACGAAAGACAGCTTGCGTGACGGAATCCCAAGCCGATCTCGACATCCTCGAACACGCCGCCATCGCGATCCTGCGCGAGGCGTACGCGACGCTGCGCCCGCTGGCCATGTTGTGGTCGATGGGCAAGGACAGCACGGCGCTGCTGTGGCTGGTGCGCAAGGCGTTCTTCGGCGAGGTGCCCTTCCCGCTGGTCCAGCTCGACACCGAGCTCGAGCTCGACGAAGTGTATGCATTCCGCGACCAGCTCGCGCGCGACTGGAAGCTCGACCTGCGGGTCGAGCTGTGCCCGCCCGAGGACCAGATGGACCCCACCCTGCCGCCGGCCACCCGCGCCGCCGCGCGCAAGACCGAGGGCCTCAAGAACTTCCTGGCCCGCGAGAGCCCGCAGGGCGTGATCGTCGGGATCCGGCGCGACGAGCAGTCGACCCGGGCCAAGGAGCGCATCTTCAGCCCGCGCTCGGTCAGCGGCACCTGGGACGTGCGCGCCCAGCCGCCCGAGCTGTGGGGCTACTACGCGACCGACGTGCCGCACGGCGCGCACGTGCGCGTCCACCCGCTGCTGCACTGGACCGAGGTCGACATCTGGCGCTACACCCAGCGCGAGAACATTCCGTACGTCGACCTGTACCTGGCGCGCGACGGGATGCGCTACCGGTCGCTGGGCGAGAAGAACATCACCGTGCCGATCAAGAGCGACGCCGCCTCGATCGACGCGATCATCGCCGAGCTGATCGCGACCCGCGAGCCCGAGCGCGCCGGGCGCGTGATGGACAACGAGAGCGAAGACTCCTTCGAGCGCCTGCGCACCGCGGGCTACATGTAGGGATGGACGTGCAGACGCAGACGCAAACCGCCGCCGCGCGCACCGCAACCGCCGGCGCCGACGACCAGGTCGCGCGCATCGTGGTCGCGGGCCACGTCGACCACGGCAAGTCGACCCTGATCGGGCGGCTGATGTACGACCTGGGCCTGCTGCACGCCTCGAAGATCGAGGACGTGCTGGCCAGCAGCGCGCGCCGCGGGGTGACGCCCGAGTGGTCGTACGTGCTCGACTCGCTGCAGGAAGAGCGCGACCAGGCGATCACGATCGACACCACCCGGCTGTGGTTCGCCCACAACGGGCGGCGCTACATGATCATCGATGCGCCCGGCCACCGCCAGTTCCTGGCCAACATGCTCTCGGGCGCGAGCGAGGCCGACGCCGCGGTGCTGGTGGTCGACGCGCAGGCCGGGATCGGCGAGCAGACCCTGCGCCACGCCTACCTGCTGGCGTTCCTGGGGATCAAGCACGTCATCGTCGCGATGAACAAGATCGACCTGCTCGCCGAGCCGCAGGCGCGCGTCGCGGAGCTGGAGCGCGACCTGCGCGCCGCGCTGGGCGTCGCCCCGGCCGCGGTCGTGCCGGTCAGCGCGGCCTTCGGCACCAACGTCTCGACCCGCTCGGAGACGACGCCCTGGTACGACGGCCCGACCATCATCGGCGCGATCGACGCGATCCGGCGCGTGCCCGCCCCGGTCGAGCGCCGCTTCCGCCTGCCGGTGCAGGACGTGTACCGGCGCGACGGCACGCGCATCGCGGTCGGCACGCTGGCCAGCGGGCGGCTCGCCGCGGGCAGCGAGATCCTGATGCTGCCGGCCGGGGTGCGGGTCAGCGCGGAGCGCCTGGTGCGCTGGCCCGAGGGCGACGTCGAGAACGCGGCGGCCGGCGAGACGATCGGGGTCGTGCTCGACGGCGACCGCTTCGTCGGGCGGGGCGACACCTTCGTGCTCCCGCACGAGGCCCCGGTGGTGGCGCGCAACCTCGCGCTCGAGACGTTCTGGCTCGACCACGACGGCCCGTCGGCGGGTGAGCGGCTGCGCCTCAAGCGCGGCACGCAGGACGTGCCGGTCGTCGTCGACGGCACCCCCGGCATCTACGAGATCGACGCCGCGCGCGAAGCCTATTCCAGCGAAGCGGCGCAGCACAACATCGTGCGCCTGAGGGTGCGCGCGACCACGCCGGTGGTGTTCGACCGGCGCGACGACGACGCCATCGGCGCGCGCAGCGTGCTGCTGCGCGGCGACCGGGTGGTGGCGATCGGCTTCACCACCGAGGCGGTGGCGGCCAGCGCCGCGCCGGCCCGCGCCGACGCGGGCGCGGTGACGCTGCCCGAGCGCGAGCGGCGCAACCACCACCGCGCCGCGGTGATCTGGCTGACCGGGCTCTCGGGGGCGGGCAAGTCGACCCTGGCGCGCGGCGTGGTGCGGCGCCTGTTCGACCGCGGCTTCTCGGTCGCGACGGTGGACGGCGACCAGCTGCGCTGGTCGCTCAACACCGACCTCGGCTTCACCGAGGCCGACCGGGCCGAGAACGTGCGCCGCAGCGCGGCCGTGGCCGGGGTGCTGGCCGAGGCCGGGCACATCGTGCTCGTCTCGGTGATCGCGCCCTTCGCCGCCGCGCGCGCGGCGGTGCGCGCGAGCGCGCGCCACCCCTTCTACGAGGTGTTCGTCAACGCGCCGCTCGCGGTCTGCGAGGAGCGCGATCCCAAGGGCCTGTACCGCAAGGCGCGCAGCGGCGAGATCACCTCGTTCACCGGGATCGACTCGCCCTACGAGGCGCCCGAGGCGCCCGACCTCGAGATCCGCACCGACAGCGGCAGCATCGAGGACGGGATCGCCGCGCTGATCGCGTTCATCGAGGAGCGCACGCACCTGGCCGGCGGCGACGCCTGACGTTGCTCGCCGACGTTCTCGCGCTCGCGCGGCGCGCCGGCGACGCGATCCTCGAGGTCGTCGCCGCGCGCGCGCACGCCACCACGCTCAAGGCCGACGACTCGCCGGTGACCGCGGCCGACCTGGCCGCGGACGCGGTCATCGGCGCGGGCCTGCGCGCGCTCGACCCCGCCACGCCCGTCGTCTCGGAGGAACAGGAGCACACCCACGCCGGCGCGCGGGCGCGCTTCTGGCTGGTCGACCCGCTCGACGGCACGCGCGAGTTCGTGCGCGGCGGCGACGACTACACGGTCAACGTCGCGCTGGTCGAGGACGGCGTGCCGGTGCTGGGCGTGGTGCACGTCCCCGCCACCGGCGTCAGCTACGCCGCCGCGCGCGGCGCGGGCGCGGCGCGGCGGCGTAGCTGACGCCGGTGGCGGGGACGTGCACCAAGCACAGCAGCGGCACGCAGTCCTCTACAAGCGCGACGTTGACCGTGTAGTCGTCGCCGCCGCGCACGAACTC
>JASLGJ010000077.1 GCA_030150085.1 Candidatus Elarobacter sp.
CGTCGTTGACGTAGCGGCCCAGGAACGCGGGGTCCATGTCGAGCGCGTCGAGCTTCTCGAACACCATCTGGCGGAACTTGGCCGGGCTCAGGTCGCCCGGGCGGACCGCCATGCGCGCGGTGCGCAGGAAGTTCGCCACCGAGACGCCCGGGATCGCGGCCGGGTACTGGAACGAGAGGAACAGCCCGGCCTTGGAGCGCTTGTCGGGCGGGAGCTCGAGCAGCTCCTCGCCGTCGAGCGTCACCGAGCCGTCGCGCACCTGGTAGCCGGGGTGGCCGGCGAGGGTGAAGGCGAGGGTCGATTTGCCGCTGCCGTTGGGGCCCATGAGCGCGTGGACGCGCCCCGGCTCGACGGTGAGGTCGATCCCCTTGAGAATTTCGTTGCCTTCGACGGCGACGCGAAGACCGGAAGTGACCAAGCCGCGGGTGGTGGACATGCCGAACTATCGTAAAGGGGCGGCAGGAGAAAGTCAAGGAAAGTCTGGACTATCTGCCGCTTCCGTGCTACGGTAGGCGCAGATGCACGACCGCTTCTTCGAGTCGACGCGCGGGAAGATCGTGGGCGCGCTGCGCGAGCGGCGCGCCGCCTCGGCGTTCGACCTGGCCCAGGCCTTCGGTCTGTCGCCCAACGCGATCCGCCAGCAGCTCGTGGTGCTCGAGCGCGACGGCCTGGTGGCCGGGCGCAGCGTGCGGCGCGGCAAGACCAAGCCCACGGTCGAGTACTCCCTCACCTCCGAGGCGGACCGCTACTTCCCCCAGCAGTACGACAAGATGCTCAACGCGGTGCTGCGCGAGGTCCGGGCCAGCGGCGGCTCGGCCGCGGTCCAGGCGATCTTCGACCGGATCGGGCAGCGCTCGGCCGAGCGCCTGACCCCCGAATTGGAAGGCAAGCCGACCGAGGAACGGGTGGTCTCGCTGGTCGCCTCGCTCAAGGCCGCGGGCGTCGCGGCGGACTACGAGAAGCGCCCCGACGGCAAGCTCGTCCTGCACGAGCACACGTGTCCCTACGCGGCGGTGGTGGCCGAGAACCCCGAGTGCTGCTCGGCCATCCACAGCATCCTGGACCGGGTCGCGCCGGGCAAGGCCGCCCACGTCGAGAGCCTCGCAACCGGCGGCGGCGAATGCCGTTTCGAGATAGAGACCGACCCCAGCCCACCCGAACACCGCAGAGAGACCGTCAGCGCACCATGAACTTCGCCAAATTCCAGCAGCTCGTCGAGCACCGCACCGGCTTTCGCACCATGGAGAGCCCGACCGCGAGCGGCGAGTACTTCAGCGACTCGTGCGGCGACCTGTACACGTTCTTCCTCAAGGTCGGGCCGGGCGACGTGATCGAGGACATCTCGTACTTCACCACCGGCTGCGGCTTCGGCACGGCGACCTGCTCGCTGCTGGTCGAGCTGGCCCGCGGCAAGACGATCGACGAGGCGCTGGCGATCACCGACGCCGACATCGAGGCCGCGCTCGACGGCTACCCCGAGAAGAAGAAGGACTATCCCGAGCGCTCCCGCCTGGCGCTCCAGGCCGCGGTCGAGGACTACCGCCGGGGCCGGGCCGAGGGCCGGATCACCGACGCCATGCTCGAGCAGGCCCGCGGGATCGCGGCCGCCGCAGCGGCGCTGGCCAACCAGGACGGCACCGGCAAGACCTCGCAGGACGAGGCCGCCGGCCCCAAGGTGATCGAGTCCGGCGGCATGGTCACCATCAAGCTCCACTGATGGGTTCGCGTTCCGCGAACCCGTTGCGTTCGGGCTTCGCCCGAGCCGCCTTCGGTCTCGCGATGCTGAGCCTGGCCCCGTTCGCGCTGGCGGCCGCGTCACCGGCCCCGAGCGCGTCGCCCGCTCCGAGCCCGGCGGTTCCGGCGGCGCGGACGCTGAGCGTGGTCTGCCAGCGCACGCCGCTGTGGGTCTTCGCGCCCGGCAACGACCGCCCGAGCCGCGCCGCCCAGCCGGAGGTCACGCTCGGCCAGCGCTTCGGCTTGGTCAGCGGCCCGCGCTCGACGCTGAGCGGCTTCCAGTTCTACGAGACCGACATCGTGGCGGTCGAGCCCGGCTTGGCCGGCCAGCACTACTGGCTCAGCCAGGCCTGCGCGATTCCCTCGAAGAGCTGATCAGCTCTTCGAGACCGCCTCGACGGTCAGGTTGATCGTCACCTCGTTGCCGACGATCAGCGCGCCGCCGCTCATCTTGCCCCAGTTCAGGCCCCAGTCGCGCCGGTCGATGGTGGTCGAGGCGCTGTAGCCCAGGTGGGTGCGGCCCCGGCTGTCGGTGACCTTGCCCTCGAGCTTGGCCGCCAGCGTGACCGGCTTGGTCACGCCGTGGAACGTGAGGTCGCCCCCGATCGTGAAGGCGGCCGGCGTGCCCTCGACCTTGCGCGAGACGAACGTCATCGTGGGGTACTTGGCGACGTCGAAGAAGTCGTCCGAGCGCAGGTCCCGGTCGCGATCGGGCTCGCGGGTGTCGACGCCGCGCAGGTCGAGGGAGGCCTCGACCTTGGTCGGCAGGTCGTTGGCGCCCGTGCTGACGGCGGCGCTCTGGATCGGAATCTGGCCCGAGACCTTGGTCACGGTCAGGTGGCTGACCGTGAAGGTCGCCTGCGAGTGGGCCGGGTCGGCGGCGTAGTCCGCCGCCCAGGCCGGGGCGGCGAGCGCGGCGGCGAGGGCGGCGCTGAGGAGCGTACGGCGGAGCATCGCGGGAGCTTGGCTACCGAGGCGGCGAGCCCCGTTTCGCGAAGCGCCTCCGGGATGCGTTCGTCCCATCGTCTTTTTGCCGTGGTGCTGGCCGCGGCGCTCTTGGGAGCCGCGCCGGCCCCGCCGGCCGCTCCCAGCGCGGCGGGTGACGCCGACGCCGGGTACGCGGCGCTGGCCAAGGCCTACTTCGACGAGACCTTCCGCTCCAACCCGGTCTACGCCAGCTACACCGGGGTGCACGCCTACGACGAGCAGCTCGGCTCGTACGCCGCGCGCGACTGGTCGGCGCAGCTCGCCCGCGACCGCCGCTACCTCGAGCGGCTGGCCGCGATCGACCCGGCCACGCTCTCGCCCCGCGCCCGGCTCGACGAGGCGATGCTCGCCAACGCGCTGCACGACGACCTGCTGCTCAACGGCACGATGGCGTCCTGGCGCCACAAGCCCGACACCTACGTCCAGATCGCGAGCGGCGGGGTGTTCGTGCTGATCTCGCGCGCCTTCGCGCCCGCGAGCACCCGGCTGCGCGCGGCGACCGCGCGCGAGGAGCAGATCCCGCGCCTGTTCGCGCAGGCCCGGGCGAACCTGAGCGGGGTCGACCGCGACACCGCGCAGATCGCCGCCGACGACGCGGCCGGCACGGTCGCGCTGCTCGAGACGACCGTGCCGCAGGCGTTCGCGAAGACCGGCGACCGCGCCGCGCAGGCCCGCTTCAAGCGCGCCACGGCGCGCGCGGTCGCCGCCGCGAACGGCTTCGCGCGCTACCTCAGGCAGCGCTGGGTCGCGCACCCCGCGGGCAGCTTCGCGATCGGGGCCGCGAACTACAGCGCCCGGCTGAAGTACGAAGAGGGGCTGGACATGCCGCTCGAGCGCTACCTGGCCGTGGGCGAGAAGGCGCTCGCGCAGACGCGCCGCGAGCTGGTCGAGACGGCCAAGCGGATCGACGCCCGCGCGAGCACCGCGCAGGTGCTGGAGCGGACCTACCGCCAGCACCCCAGCGCGGCGCGCCTGATCCCGGCCGCGCAAGCCGATCTGGTCGAACTGCGCGCGTTCGTCCGCGCGCGCCACCTGCTCGATCTCCCGCCCGACGCGAACATCACGGTCACCCCGACGCCGCCCTTCGAGCGCGCCACCACGCAGGCTTCGCTGGACGCGCCCGGGCCGCTGGAACGGGTCGCGACCAAGGCCTACTACAACGTGACGCCGGTCGACCCGCACCTTCCGCCCAAGCAGCGCGAGCAGTACCTGGAGTCGTTCAACGACTTCGAGCGCCCGATCGTGTCGGCGCACGAAGTCTACCCCGGCCACTACACCAACTTCGCGCTCGACCGCCACCTGCCGCTGACGCTGAGCGAGAAGCTGCTCGGCGCGCCGTCGTTCGTCGAGGGCTGGGCGCACTACGGCGAGCAGCTCATCGTCGACGAGGGCTGGGGCGGCGGCGATCCCCGCGTGCGGCTGATGCAACTGCGCGAGGCGATCTGGCGCAACGCGCGCTACGTCGCGGGCGTCAAGCTGCACACCGCGGGCATGACCGTCGCCCAGGCGACGCACTTCTTCGAGAGCGAGGCCTTCCTCGACCCGGTCAACGCGCGGGCCGAGGCCCGGCGCGGCACGCAGGACCCGACCTACGGCTACTACACCCTGGGCAAGCTCGCGCTGCTCAAGCTGCGCGACGACTACCGCAGGAAGGTGGGAAGCGCGTTCAGCCTGGCGCGCTTCCACCGCGACCTGCTGCAGTACGGGGACCCGGCGATTCCCCTGCTGCGGCCGCTGCTGCTGGGCGCGGCCGACGACGGCAAGGTCCTGCCGGACCTCGAGCCGTCGCCGGCGCCGTCGCCTGCGGCTACGACTGGACGGTGATCGAGAGGGTCACCGCCGGCGCCGCGGAGGGGCTGAAGGTGATCGCGCAGGTGCCCTTGCCGACCGGCGTCACGGTCCCGGTCTGGGGCAGCGAGCCGTTGGGGATCGAGAAGGTCGCGATGCCCGTGCACTTGCTCTGGTCGACGGTGATCTGGCCGACGAAGCCCTGGTAGCTCACCGTCACGTCCTGCGGGGCGGAGTTCGAGGCCGCGAAGGTCAGGCTGCTGGGGGTGAGGATCACCGCCGCGGCCGCGGTCACCTGAGCCACGGTCACCGGCACGGTGGTCGTGACCTCGCCGTCGACGACGACGATCGCGCAGCCGCCGGCCCCGACCGGGGTGACGGTGAAGGTCTGGGGCGGCGCGCCGCCGCTGCCGGTCACCGCGGCGATGCCGGTGCAGCTCGTGCCGTTGACCGAGACGGTGCCCGGACCGGTGCCGGCGTTGCCGGTCACGGTGAAGGTCTGCGCGGCGGCGTTGGTGGCCGCGAAGGACAGCGAGCTGGGGGTCGCGGTCAGCGTCTGCGGGCCGCTGGAGTTCGTCCCGACCAGGATCGGCAGGGTCGCGACGTTGGTGCCCGAGGTGAAGACCAGGGTGCAGTTGCCGTACGTGCCGGGCAGCGCGCCCGAGACTTGCGTGAGGGCCGGGTTGGGGGTGACGGTGTAGGTCGCCGGGAGCGTGCCGCCGCCGCCGGTGATCGTCACGATCTGCTGGCCGTTGATGGTGCAGGTCGAGCTGTCGATGACCGGTGCGGTGACGCCGCTGGCCGAGGACGAGACGGTGAAGGTCTGGGGCGGCGCGCTGGGCGTCGTGAACTGCAGCCCGCTCGGGCTGACCGCGACCGAACCGGTGGTCGTTCCGCCGGTGCCTCCGCCGCCGGGCGTGACCGAGCTGCCGCCTCCGCCGCCGCAGCCCGCCAGCGCGAGCGCCGCGACGAGCGAAAGAAAGACCGAACGAGAGCCTGAGATCATTGCAACCATCCTCCTGATCGTTCGCAGGCTACCCACGCTTCCTTGCCGCCAACCCCGGCCGATGGCCCATCAGGCCTAGGCCAAGTAGGGATTCGTGCGCCGCTCGCGCCCGATCGTGCTGCTCGGTCCGTGCCCCGGCACCACCACGCTGGCGTCGTCGCGCACCAGCAGCTTGGTGCGGATCGAGCGCACGATGTCGGCCAGCGACGTGCCGCCCAGGTCCCAGCGCCCGACCCCGCCGCAGAACAGCGTGTCGCCGGTGAAGAGCGTCGTCGCGCCGCCGTGCTCGAGCGCGAACGAGGTCGAGCCCGGGGTGTGGCCGGGAGTGTGCAGGCAGTGCAGCGCGATCGCGCCCGCGCGCAGCACGTCGTCGTCGGCCAGGTCGCCGTCGAGGGCGACCGGGCGGGGCGCGAAGGGCAGGCCGACCCAGCTGGCCTGCTGGGCCAGGGTCGCGTAGAGCGGGAGGTCGGCGGGGTGCAGCAGGGCCTCGCCGCCGACCCGCTCGCGCAGCGGCCCGAGCGCCCCGATGTGGTCGAAGTGGGCGTGGGTGTGGACCAGGTAGCGCGCGCGCAGGCCGCGCCGCTCCAGGCGCGCGGCGATCGCGGCCACGTCGTCGCCGCCGTCGATCACGATCGCCTCGCCGGCGGCCTCGTCGCCCAGGATCGTGCAGTTGCACTCCAGCGGGCCGACCGGGAACGTCTCGACGATCACGAGGAGGCGATCCCGAAGTCGCGGTAGGCGCGGTCGAAGTAGCCCAGCGGCGCGCCGGCGCGCGAGGCGACCTCGAGCACGCTGCCCAGGAAGATGGTGTGGGTCGAGGCGGTCAGCTCCTCGGCCAGGCTGCAGTCCACGTGGGCCAGCGTACCCTCCAGGACGGGCGATCCGCTCGGCCCGAGGTGGTAGGCCACGCCCTCGAAGCGCGAGCGCGGCTCGCCGCCCGCGAAGCGCTCGGCCAGCCGCTGCTGGTCCAGCGCGAGGATGTTGACGCAGAAGCGCTGCGAGGCCGCGATCAGGGGGTGCGCGGTCGCCTCGCGGTTGACGCAGATCAGGACGGTCGGCGGCTCGGCGGTGACGCTGGCGAAGGCGTTCACGGTGAAGCCGTGGATGCGGCCCTCGTGTGCGGTCGTCACGATCGCGACCCCGGTCGCGAAGCGCCGCATCGCGGCCTTGAAGTCCTCAATCGACGCGGGCACCGATGCCGATCCCGTCCCCGACCGGCACGATCGTCGCGTCGAGCTGCGGGTGCTGGAGGAACGTCTTGTTGAACGCCCGCAGGGCCTTGGTGCTCTCGTCGTCGCCGGGCTTGGGCGCGGCGCCCGAGCGGCCCGACCAGAGCAGGTTGTCGACCACCACGATCCCCGAGCGCTTGAGCATCGGGACCGTCGCCTCGAGGTAGGCCTCGTACTCGGTCTTGAGCGCGTCGATGAAGACGATGTCGAGGTTGCGCTGGGGGAAGGCTTCGAGCACCTCGAGCGCGGGCGAGTTGATGATCTCGACCTGGTCCTCCACGCCCGCGCGGCGGAAGTAGGAGGCCGCGATCTCGGTCCGCTCCATGTCGGGGTCGATGGTCCAGATCTTGCCCGCCGGGGGGAGCGCCAGCGCCATCCAGAGGGTCGAGTAGCCGTAGGCGGTGCCGATCTCCAGGACCCGGTTGGCCTGCATGGCGTGGACCAGCACGGAGAGCAGGCGTCCCGCCGCCCGGTCGACGATCGGAATGCCCTCGCGCAACCCGTGCTGTTCGAGTTCGAGGAGCAGCGGCGCCGGCTCGCGGTGGAGCCGCGTCAAGTAGGCGAGGTCGCGCACGATGCGTGGTGTTTGCCGCTTGCCGGAAGCGGGAACCTGCCGGAGGTCGCTCGCATGCGCCGCCCGGTCTTGGATACGGGGGTCGCGCGCGCGTCGTCGAAGTTCCCGGTCCACCCAAACGAACATCGTAGGAGGCTCCGTTGGCATCGCTCGCACAGCAATCGTACACCGCCAAGAAGTTCGACCTGTCCGGTCTGCAAGGGATCTCGGACAACACGCTGCAGGTCCACTTCGGGCTCTACGAGGGCTACGTCAAGAACACCAACCTGCTCAACGAGCAGATCGCCGAGCAGATCACCGCCGGCAAGGCCGCCGGCGCGAACCCGGGCTTCGCCGAGCTGACCCGGCGCTTGGGCTTCGAGTACAACGGCATGGTCCTGCACGAGTACTACTTCGGCAACATGACCAAGAGCGCGGGGGCGCAGCCGGCCGCGGGCGTGCAGGACGCGCTGGCCGCGACCTACGGCGACTTCGACACCTGGAAGAAGGACTTCTCGGCGGTCGGCGGGATGCGCGGCGTGGGCTGGGCCATCGCCTACTTCGACCCGCACAGCCAGCGCGTCTCGAACCACTGGATCACCCTGCACGAGGACGGCAACGTCGCGGGCTTCGTGCCGCTGCTGGTGATGGATGTCTGGGAGCACGCCTTCCTGCTCGACTACAAGCCGGCCGAGCGCTCGAAGTACATCGAGTCGTTCTTCGCCAACGTCGACTGGAACGTCGTGCAGCAGCGCCTGGACGCAGCGAAAGCCGGCCGCACCGTCTGACGCGGTGCCCAAGACGGGGAGGTTGCGGCTCTTCCCGCTCAACACCGTGCTGTTTCCGGGGGCGGTGCTGAACCTCCACGTCTTCGAGGAGCGCTACCGCAAGATGATCGCCGAATGCCTCGACACGGGCGAGGCGTTCGGCGTCGTGCTGATCCGCGACGGCGCCGACGTCGGCGATCCCGGCGTGATCCCGCACGACGTCGGCACGACGGCCGAGATCGCCGACGTCACCCCGCTGCCGGGCGGGCGCTACTACCTGAGCACGACCGGCGGGCGGCGCTTCCGGATCGCGCGGATCGTCGACCGCGACCCGTTCCTGGTCGCCGAGGTGAGCTTCATCGACGACGCCGCCGACGACGACGGCGAAGCGCGCGCCGCGGAGCTGACCGACCGCGTGAAAGGCGAGTTCCGCGAGTACGCCCGCCTGCTCGTCGCGTTCAGCGGCAACGCCGACGAGATCGAGATCCCCAGCGATCCGGTCGCGGCCAGCTACGCCGTCGGCGGCGCGCTGCAAGTCGCCGACGCGCTCAAGCAGCGCCTGCTGGAGCTGCGCACCGCCGAAGCGCGCTTGCTCGCCGAGCTGGGGTTCCTGCGCCGCCTGCTGCCCCAGCTGCGCTCGCTGCTCGAGCGCAAGAAAGCGCAGCAGAACGTGGTCCGCGACGACGCGCCGGGGGGCGAGTTCCGCACCCACCAGGAGAAGTTCTTCGGCAAGCACTTCTCGCTGAACTGAAAAGCGTGAGGCTAGCCCGGTTCGCGCGTGACGATGACGATCAGCACGTCGTCGCGGCGCGGCAGGGCGCGCAGCCGCTCGGCCAGCGCGGCGCCGGGCGCGAACACCTCGGCGGGCGCGATGCCGGCCGCGAACAGGTCGCTCAAGCCGTCGCTGTAGACCGCCAGCGCCTCGCCCGGCGCGAGCGCCAGCTCGAACTCGGGGAACGTCTCGCCCTCGCTCACGCCCAGCGGGATACCGCCCACCGGCAGCTCGGCGACCGAGCCGTCGGCGCGCAGGTGGAGCGGCGGCTCGTGGCCGGCGATCGCGAACCGCACCCGCCCGTCGCTGCCGAAGCGGCCGTGCCAGGCGGTGCAGAACGTCCCGTCGCGGCCCAGCGGCGCCAGGTAGTGGTTGAGCTCGGCCAACACGCCGCCGCTCGACGAGGCGTGCGCGCCGCGCACGAGCAGCTTGAGGGCCGAGAGCAGCATCGCGGCCCGCATGCCCTTGCCCGCGATGTCGCCGAAGAACAGCGCCAGCCCGTCGCCCTCGGCGAGCGCGTCGAAGAAGTCGCCCCCGACGTCCTCGAACGGCAGGTGCGCGACCTCGAAGCGCCAGCCCGCGGCGGGCGGGATGGCGTGCGGGACCAGCTCGTCGTGCAGGCTCTGCGCGGCGCGCCGCTCGTGGGTCAGCGCGGCGGCGCGCGCGGACTGGCGCCGCGCGGTGTCGAGGAGCGCGATGCTCAGCACGTAGCTGAGCGTGAAGACGGCCGCTTCGAACACCATGCCGACGCCGCTGGTCTGGCTGGCCGCGAAGAGCACCGCGAGCGTGACCGCCAGCGCGGTGCCCCAGCGCGAGCCGGCCGCCACCGCGATGCCGAGCACCGAGATCGCGCCCAGCGGCGCCAGCGTGACGGCCGGCAAGGCGTGATCGACGAGCAGCACCAGCACGGCGAGCGC
>JASLGJ010000083.1 GCA_030150085.1 Candidatus Elarobacter sp.
CTGCGCGTGCTGGAGGGCGGCCGCGAACTTGAACGAGTGCGCCGGGTAGACGCGGTCGTCGTGGTCCGACGTCATCACCAGCGTCGGCGGGTAGGCCGTGCCGTCCTTGACGTTGTCGTCGGGCGAGTACGCGTAGAGCCACTTGAACTGCTCGGGCGACGCGTCAGCGGAGCCGTACTCGGGCACCCACGCGTTGCCTACGGTCCACTTCTGGAAGCGCAGCATGTCGAGCACGCCGACCTCGGGGATCGCCGCGCCGTACAGGTCGGGCCGCTGCGTGATCGCCGCGCCGACCAGCAGCCCGCCGTTGGAGCCGCCGTTGGCCGCGAGCTTGGGCGTCGAGGTGATCTTGCGGTCGATCAGCATCTGCGAGGCGGCGATGAAGTCGTCGAAGACGTGCTGCTTGTTCGCCAGACGGCCCGCGTCGTGCCAGGCCTCGCCGTACTCGCCGCCGCCGCGCAGCACCACCTCGGCGTACGCGCCGCCCATCCGCAGCCACAGCGCCACGCCGGGATGGAACCCCGGCGTCTGGTTGATGTCGAACCCGCCGTAGCCGTGGACGATCGTCGGGGTCGAGCCGTCGAGCGGCATGTCCTTGCGGTGCGTGACGAACACCGGCACCTGCGTGCCGTCCTTGGACGTCGCGAAGTCGAGATCGGTGACGTAGGGCGCGCCGTCGAACGCGATCTTCGGCTTCTGGTACACCGTGCTCGCGCCGGTGCGCGTGTCGTAGCGGTAGATCGTGGTCGGGTAGGTGAACGACGCGAAGCCGTAATACGCGATGCGGTCGGTGCGGCGCGCGCCGGGCAGCCCGCCGCTGCCGATGCCCGGCAGCGCGATCGCGCCGGCCGGCGCGCCGCGCAGGTCCGTGATGCGGATCAGCGAGTGCGCGTCGTGCAGATAGCTCAGGTAGAAGCGGTCGCCGATCAGCGACACGCCTTCGAGCGCGTCGGCGCTCTGCGGCACGATGTCGTGCAGCGCATGGCGCGGGTCGGTGACGTCGACCCACACCAGCCGGCCGCGCGGCGCCCGCGCGTTGGTTTGCAGGTACAGCTTGGTGCCGTCGTCGCCGACGACGGTGTACTGCACGTCGGGCTCCAGCCCGAACAGCGGCCGGAAGGCGCGCTCGTTGGGGCGTTTCCAGGCCAGGCTGTTGCCGCTGCCCTTCGAGGTGGTGAGGAAGACGTAGCGGTCGTCCTCCGTCTTGTCGGTGCCGACGAACACGTCGGGCGCGCTCGCCGTGAACACCAGCGGGTCGGCGGACTGCGGCGTCCCCAGCGCGTGGAAGTAGAGCTTCTGCAAGCCCAGCGTGACCAGCGTCGTGTTCGCCGCGCTCGGCTTGTCGTAGCGCGAGTAGTAGAAGCCGCGGTCGCCGACCCAAGTCGCGCCGGAGAACTTCGACCACTCCAGCCGGTCGGCGAGGTCCTTGCCGCTCGCGACGTCGCGCACGCGCCAGGTCTGCCAGTCCGAGCCCGACGACTCGGTGGCGTAGGCCATGAAGCGGCCGTCGGTGGTGAACGACTCGCCCGCCAGCGCGACCGTGCCGTCGGCGGCCAGCGTGTTGGGATCGAGAAAGACCCGCGCCGGCGCGCGCTCGGAGTCGCGCACGTAGAGCACGCTCTGGTTCTGCAGCCCGCCGTTGCGGCTGAAGAACCAGCGTTTGCCCTCGCGGAACGGCGCGCCGATCTTCTCGTAGTTCAGCAGCGCGCGGTACGCGTCTTTGATCGCGCCGCGCTGCGGCACCGCGTCGAGATACGAGCGGGTCAGCTCGCCCTCGGCCCGCACCCAGGCCTGCGTCTGCGGCGAGTCGACGTTCTCGAGCCAGCGGTACGGGTCGGGCACGGTCGTGCCGAAGTAGGTGTCGGGCTTGGGATCGCGCGGCGCGTCCGGATAGGGCAGGCGCGCGGCGAGCGCGGGCGCCGCGCCCAGCAGCGCGGCAACGATGACGAAAGCGAGGCGTCGCACGCCGTGCAGTTCTACGAGAGAAAGCGGAGGCGCCTGCTCAGACCGGCGGCGCCTGCACGCCGTGCGCGAAGGCTTCGAGCCGCGCCCGGTCGATCGCGCGCACGCGCCCGCGGTCCAGCTCGACGGCGGTGGCGTTCTTGAGGCGGATCAGCGCGCGCGCCGCCATGTCGCGCACGGTGCCGGCGGCGGCGGCGATCTGCGCCTGCGAGAGGTTCTCCACGCCGGGCAGGCCGGGCGCCATGCCGGTCGTCGCGGGCGCGTACGACATCAGGAACTTGGCGACGCGCTGCAGGACGTGCGCGAACGCGAGGTCGGCGATGGTGTCGATCGAGCGCCGCCGCGCCTGCGAGGCCGCCGCGAGGAAGCCCAGCGCGAGCTCGCTGTCGTTGCGTACCGCGTGCAGCACCGCTTCGGTCGGCACCAGCACCAGCGTGCAGTCGGTCAGCGCCTCGGCGCGCGTGGTCGCGCCGCCGCCGTCGAACGTGCCCGATTCGTTGAGCGGGTCGTGCGTCAGCCGCTCGCCCAGCGCGTGCGTCTTGCCGTCGGGCGAGAGCAGGGTGTAGACGACCTTGCCGCTGCGCACGAAGCCCAGATACGGCCACATCTCGCCTTCGTCGAAGATCGTCTCGCCGGTGCGGTACGAGCGCTCGGTCGCGACCGCGGCCAGCTCGTTGATCGTCGACTGCTTGGCGTTCGAGAACGGCGCGGTGTGCGCGAGGAACGTGGTGCTGTCGGCCCGCTCGTCGATCCGCTCCAGGCGGATCGTCCAGCGGCCGCTGCCCAGGTTGCGCGCGTCCCAGGAGAACTTGCCCGCCCGCTGCTGCTGGAACTCGTTGCGCAGGGCGCGCGGATCGCTCTCCTCGGTGAGTTCGAGCACTCCGCCGATCGGCAGCTTGTCGAACGCCTCGAAGATACGGGTGCTGCGGTTCTGTGCGGGAAGCGTGCGGGCGTCGATGGTCGCGGTCGCCGCGCGGGTCGTTGGCATCGGCGAATGAGATGCGGGCGCAGGGGGCGCTTTCCCTGCGACGGAAGGCGCAGCCGGTGTTTCCGCTGCGCCGCCTCGCCGCGCGCGGGCTCGACGTTCTCGCCGTCCTGGTCGTGCTGGTCGCGGTGGCGCGCTTCGTCGTGCTGCCGCGCCTCCACCGCGAGGCCGCCGTCCCGGCGCCGCCGGTATCGCTGGCCGCGCTCGGCGGTGGCCGCTTCGACCTCGACCGCGCCCGCGGCCGGGTGGTGTTCCTGGATTTCTGGGCCACCTGGTGCGAGCCGTGCCGCGACTCGATCCCGCTGGTTCAGCACTTCAAGCGCACCCATCCCGGGGTCGAGGTCGAGTCGGTCGACGTCGGCGAGGAGCCGGCGCTCGTGCGCCCCTTCGCCGCCAAGTTCGCCATGCGCGACGTCGCGCTGGACCCCGATCAGACCGTCGCCCACGCCTTCGGCGTCGACGGCTTCCCCACGCTGGTCGCGATCGGTCCCGACGGCAAGATCCACGCCCGCTGGATCGGCTTCGACCCCGCCGTCGAACGCGACATGACCGAGACGCTCGCCAGGTTGGCGCCAGGAAAGACCTAGCTCCGACTGACGGCCTGGGCCGGCTAGGTCTTGGTGAAGACGGCCTTGCGCTTGTCGAGGAAGGCGCGGGTGCCTTCTTTGAAGTCGGCGGTGTCGATCATGCGGCCGAAGTGGCCGGCTTCCATCGCCAGCGCGTCGGACAGCGGCAGGTGGGCGCCCTCGATCAGGGCCCGCTTGGTGCCAGCGATGGCGAGCGGCGCCTTGGCGGCGATCAGGCCGGCGACGCGCTGAGCCTCGGTCACGGCCTCGCCGGCCGGGACGACGCGCTGCACCAGGCCGATGCGCAGCGCCTCGGCCGCGTCGATCATCTCGCCGGTCAGGGTCAGGTACATCGCCATCCCCTCGCCCAGCAGGCGCAGCGAGCGCTGCGTGCCGCCGTAGCCGGGCACCAGGCCCAGGTTGACCTCGGGCTGGCCGAACTTGGCGTTGTCGCCGGCGACCCGGATGTCGCAGGCCATCGCCAGCTCCATGCCGCCGCCCAGCGCGAAGCCGTTGACCGCGGCGATCACCGGCACCGGCAGCGACTCGATCGCGACGGTCAGGGCTTGGCCGCGCTTGGCCTGGGCCTCGCCCGCCTTCGCGTCGGCCAGCGCGTTGAGCTCGGCGATGTCGGCTCCGGCGGCGAACGCCTTGGGCCCGGCTCCGGTCAGGATGACCGCGCGCAGGTCGGGCTCGCCGGCGAGCTGGGTGAAGGCCTGCATCAGCTCGTCGAGCATCTGGCCGTTGAGCGCGTTGAGGACCTCGGGGCGGTTCAGGGTCACCGTCGCGACGGACCCGCTGCGTTCGAGGGCGATCGTTTGCATCGAGCGGCGGTACGGCGGGGTTCGCGCTGCGCCCTCCCCTCTGCTATGCTGGGGATGACATGCGTACCGCCTATCACCAGGCGTTGGAAAGCACGCGCCTGGACGTCGTCCGGCTGGGCGCGCTCGTCTCCGACGCGATCCGTTCCGCCACCCACGCGCTCGAGAACCGCGACGCGATCCTGGCCGGCCGCGTCGTGGCCGGCGACGACGAGATCGACGACGTCCGCCGCCGGGTCGAAGCCGCCTGCATCCAGCTGATCTGGAAGCAGCAGCCGGTCGCGGGCGAGCTGCGCGAGATCGCCTCGATGCTCCAGATCGTGACCGACCTCGAGCGGATCGGCGACTACGCGGTCGACATCGCCAAGAACGCGATCAAGCTGGCCGACGTCCCGGTCCGCCCGGCCAGCGTCGAGGTCGGCCGGATCGCCAACCTGGCCCACCAGATGCTCGAGGACGTCATGCGGGCCTACCGCGAGCGCGACGCCGTGCTGGCCAACCAGGTGATCGAGCGCGACGACGAGGTCGACCTGCTCTATCGCAACGGCATCGAGGCGCTCCAGGCGGAGATGCAGAGCGATTCGGGTACGGTACCGGCCGGGACGCTGCTGCTCTTCGTCATCTCGATCATCGAGCGGGTCGGGGACCGCGCCCAGAACATCGCCTGGCACACCAAGGACATGCTGCCGTGACGCGCCTCCTCGCCGCCCTGCTCTGCGCGCTGACCCTGGCCCTGGGCGCGGGGGCCCCGGCCTCCGCCGCCGACAAGGCGGTGCGGCTGACCCTCGACGGCCGGCCGGTCGACCGCGCCGGGGGCGTCGCGCTGGCGCGCCACGGCGTGGTCTACGCCGACTTGGTCGCCCTGGTCAAGTCGTTCAACGGCCTGCTGACCTTTCAGGGCAGCGGCGCCGTGGTGTCCATCGACGGCGTGACGGCGACCTTCACCCCGGGCAGCCGCACGGCCAAGATCGGCGAGGGCGCGCAGACCATGAGGGGCCAGACCTTCGTGCGCAACGGCGACCTGTTCGTGCCGCTCGATTTCTTCGTCACCCAGGTCGCGCGGGCCAAGCTCACGATCGATCCCGCCCAGACCCGCGCCGACATCCGCGTCAACGCGAACCCCGTGAGTTGAGCCCGGGCGCGGCGCCGCTCGCGCGCGCGGCCCTGGCCCTGGAGCCGGGGCTGGTCTACCTCAACCACGCGGCGGTCGGGGTGCTGCCCGTCGCGACCCGCGACGCGCTGCGCGCCATGCTCGACGACCACGCCGCGCGCGGCGTGCTGGGCGTCGGCCCGCGCGAGGCCGAGCTGCCCGCCTACCGCGCGCGCGTGGCGGAGTTCGTCGGCGGGCGCGGCGCCGAGGTCGCCCTGCTGCGCACCACCGGCGAGGGCGCGACGATCCTGGCCCAGGGCCTGGACTTGGTCCCGGGCGACGAGGTCGTGCTGGGGGCGAACGAGTTCGGGGCCAACGCCTACCCCTGGTTCGCGTTGCGCGCGCGCGGCGTGACCGTCACCCAGCTCCCGCCCGGGCGGCGCATGACGCCCGCCGCGCTGCGCGCCGCGCTCTCGCCGCGCACCCGCCTGGTGGCCGTCTCGTGGGTCGCCTTCGACGACGGCTACCGGCACGACCTGACCGCCCTGGCCGAGGTCGCGCACGGCGGCGGCGCGCTGTTCGCGGTCGACGCGATCCAGGGCTTGGGGCCGTTCCCGCTCGACGTCGCGGCGAGCGGAATCGACGCGCTGTACGGGGGCGGGCCGAAGTGGCTGCTCGCCACCCAGGGGATCGCCTTCCTGTGGCTGCGCGCGGCGCTGCTCGAGCGGGTCGCGCTGCGCCTGCCCGGCTGGCGCTCGATGGCCGACATGTGGGACTACCTGGCCTACGACCAGCCGCTCGCGCCGGACGCCTCGCGCTACGAGGCCGGCACGCCCAACCTGCTCGGCGCGCTCGCGCTGGCCACCTCGATCGGCGTGCTCGCCGAGGCCGGGGTGGAGCACATCGCGGCCCACGTGCTGGCGCTCACCGACCGGCTCGTCGACGGCCTGCGCGCGCGCGGCTACGAGGTGCTGAGCGACCGCTCGCGCGAGGACGTCAAGTCGGCCATCGTGCGCTTCCGCAGAGCGGGAACCGATCACGCCGCGCTGGGCGAGCGCCTGGCGCAAGCCGGCTTCGTCGTCACCGCGCGCCCCGCCGCGCTGCGCGTCTCGCCGCACGGCTACAACACCGCCGCCGAGATCGACGCCCTGCTCGAAGCGCTGCCGGGCTGAGCGCTACTTGCCCCCGCCGCCGGACAAGATGCCGGCCAGCACGTTGATGACCATCCCGACGATCACCGAGTTGTACGCGAACGAGATGATCGAGTGGAACAGCACCTCACGCCGCACGACGGTCGTCGTCACCTCGACGTCGGAGACCGCGAACGCCGTGCCGATGCAGAACGAGAAGTAGGCGAAGTCGAAATCCGACGGCTCCGCTCCGCCGGGGAAGGTGAACCCGCCCTCGGGCTCGCCGTCGTCGTCGGCGTCGTGGTAGAACAGGTGCGCGTAGCGGAAGGTGTAGACGGTGTGGACGAGCACCCAGCCCAGCGCGATCGCGCCGATGCCCAAAACGTAGGCTTCCCACTTCTCGAACGAGTTCTGGACGCGCGGCCCATGGCCGAGGATGCCCACCGCGGCCACCAGTCCGACCACCACCGCGAGCATGACGATCAGGAAGATCAGGTTGCGCCCGGGATCGTCGAGCGCCGCTCGGGCGCGGCTCAGGCGGGCGTCGCACGCCAGCGTGGTGCGCCAGAAGAAGAGCGTCAGGCTCAGCACGCCCGCGTCGTAGGCCGCCACGAAGCGCGTCGCGCCCAGCAGCCAGCTCGGCACGAGGAAGAACACCGCCACGCCGATCAGCGCCGAGACGCCGAAGGACATCAGGCGGTGCAGGAACCGCCCGTGCGGGGTCAGCGTGTAGTGCGCGACCCCGGCGGCCTGGCTCAGAAACCGTCCTCGGCCAGCCGGCAGGGCGCCATGATCGCGTCGGTCATGCCGTGGATCACCCGCTTGTCGGCCGGCGCGACGGTGGCCAGCACGCCGCCCAGGCGCGTCTTGTCGCCGGTCACGAAGTAGTACGGGCACAGCCGCACGCGGCCGTCCATCTCGACGATCTCGCGCTTGGAGCGGGCCAGGTAGGGCACCCGCACCCGGCGGCCCTTGTGGAAGCGCTGCAGGATGTGGGGCGTCTTGTCGAACGCGGCGAGCGCGCCGTGCAGCGCGTCGCGCCAGGCCTCGCGCGGCATGTCGTTGGCGACCTTGACCCCGCGCGAGCCCCAGGCGAACTCGCTGAAGCCCGACGGCTTGATGACGTAGTCGCGCTCGCTCTTGCCCAGGTCCTCGAGCTGCGCCCAGTCGTGAACCGGCACGCCGCCCGCGCTCAGGTCGGCGATCACGGCCTGGGGCGGGAGCGGGCGCGGGTCGACGATCCAGGTGCGCGGGAAGATCCCCAGCAGCCGCTCGTCGACCGCTTCGCCCAGCTCGGCCCGCCAGAGCGCGCGCAGATTGGGGTGGTGGAAGAGCGCGAAGGAGGCTTTCTCCTCCATGTGCGCCTTGGGCGGGGGGGTCAGCTTGACCCGGTTGTGGCGCGCCGCGTAGAGCATCAGCTCGCTCTTGGGCACGTTGAGCAGGTCGAACAGCTCGAAGTTGCGGTACAGGACGTCGATCTTTTCCTCGCGCCCGTCGGGCTGGCGCACGAACAGCGCGTCCTCGGTGAAGACGATGTCCTGCGGCTTGCAGACCACCGCCTCGGCCAGCCCGAGCGCGTCGATCCGCTTGGCGAGCCAGGTCAGCTCGCCGCGGTAGTCGGCCGACTCCTCGCTCACGACCAGCGCCGCGGTGGGCCGCTCGCTGCCGCCGGCCGCGGCCAGCATGGCGGCGAAGCTCTCGGCCATCCCGTCGCTCCCGCCGACCGTGTCGATCCCGATCTCGCAGTACGTGCGCGCCATCGCGCCGACGAAGCCCATCCCGCCCGGGACCGAGTCCAGCTCGCTTGCGACGTAGCCGTCGTCGGTCAGGATCAGGTCGGGGCGGATGACCCGCGGCACTTCTTGCTTGAAGCGGTTCTGGCGGGCCAGCTTGACGATCGCCTCGGGCTTGCCGCGGTCGAGCTCCTCGGCGATGAAGGCCGGGGCCGTGCCGCGCGCGCTGCGCAGGTAGAGCGCGTTGAGGGCCCGGTAGAAGGCCAGCAGGTCGTCGCCCAGGGTCTCGATCGCGCCCAGCGTCTTGGGCGCGAGAGGGAACGGGTCGGGGGCGACCCGCCAGGCCACGCCGTCGTCGGCGCCGTCGGGGATGCGGAACAGTCCGCGCGGCAGGTGTTCGGTCAGGTACTCGGCCCGGCCGGTCGCGTCCAGCTCGGGGGTCACGCTGGTACAGGGCATCAGCGTCGTCGACACCACATTTCTGTGCCCCAGAACCAGGTTCGGCGCGCCAGGTTGCGGAGCGCGGGCGAGCGTGCGCTACTTGAGCGGGGTCGCGCCGGGCAGCAGCAGGGCGTGCTCGATCGAGACCGCGCCGCCCCGGTAGGCGAGCGTCAGGTGCAGGGTGGCGTTGATGCCCAGCGGCGCCAGGGCCGCGTCGTCGACGGCGCGCGAGACGGCCGCGCCGCTGAGCACGTCGATCGTGGTCGCGCGGGCGAAGCTGCCCGAGCCGCCCTTGAACGACTCGCTGACCGCCAGCTTTCCGCCCTCCGGGGCGGCGGCGCAGACGGTCACCACGACCGCCTTGCCGCTCACGTCGAAGGTGTCGTGCGCGCAGCGCTGCGCCGGTTGGGCGGCGGCGGGAGCGGCGCCCAGGGCCAGGAGCGCGAGGACCGCGGCGAAGCTGCGCATGATAGTAGGGCAACGCGTTCGACGCCGGCCTCGTTGCACTCCCTCGGGGCCGATCGAGACGGACCTCCGCCGCCTGACGTTCACGGAATCGACCAATGCCGCCATCCACGCCGCCCCCCGCCATCGACCTCATCGCGCTCGACCTCGACGGCACGCTGCTCGCGCCCGACGAGTCGATCAGCCCCCGCAACCGCAAGGCCATCGCGGCCGCCCTGGCCGCCGGGATCCGGGTCGTCCTGGTGACCGGACGGGGCGTCGACACCCCGATCCGGGTCTCCAAGGACCTCGGGCTCAACCTGCCGGTGATCTGCTGCCACGGCGCGCTGACCAAGGATTTCGGGGCCAACAAGATCCTCGAGCACGTCCCCGTCCCGCTCCAGTACGCCAAGCCCATGATCGCCTTCGCCGAAGCGCAGGGGCTGGCGGTGGCGGTCTACCACGACGAGGCCTTCTACCGCCTGGAAGGCTCGAAGGTCTTCATGGACGACATGCGCGGGCCGGGCTGGCACGAGGCGCCCTCGCTGAGCGCGATCCTCAAGGACGGCGCGCCGACCTTCATCCGCTTCCTGGGCCCGGAGGCGGTGGCGCGCATGCAGCGCGAGTTCGGCGACCTGCCGCTGGCCTTCCGCTACGAGACCTGGCAAGACTTCGTCGAGTGCGCGGTGCTCAACCGCGAGGCGAGCAAGAAGAACGCCCTGGCCAAGCTCTGCGCCGACTTCGGCGTCTCCGCCGAGCGCGTGCTGGCGGTGGGCGACTCGCGCAACGACGTGCCGATGCTGCGCTGGGCCGGGATCGGGGTGGCGATGGGCAACGCCCTGCCCGAGGTGCGCGAGGCGGTGCGCTACGTCACCTCGACCAACGACCGCGACGGCGTGGCCCAGGCCGTCGAGCGGTTCGCCCTGCCGGCGGCGAAGAAGACGGCCTGATGCAGCCCGCCGCCCCCAGCCCCGAGTACGAAGCCGAGCTGCGCGGCATCCTCGCCGGCCGCGACTGGCGCGCGCTGCGCGAGTTCACCCGCAAGCACAACAAGATCCCCGACGACGTCTACGAGCAGGGCGCGCACTTCTGGGAAGTGCTGCTGCACAAGCTGACCTGCAACCGGATCGACCTGCTCGGCCTGCACGACGACTCGCGCGCCTGGCTCAAGGAGCACGACTACACCACCGATCTGGGTGGAGTCTGACGTGACGGGCGGGCGCGACCGATGACGGTTCAGGTGCTGGCGTTCGCGCGGCTGCGCGAGCTGCTCGGGTTCGGCTCGCGCGCGGTCGAGGTCGCCGACAGCGCGTCGAGCGTCGCGCCG
>JASLGJ010000086.1 GCA_030150085.1 Candidatus Elarobacter sp.
GCCGTCGGCCTGCTGGGCGGCGCGCTGGCGCTGGCCGGCGGCGACCCGGCCGCGACCGCGCACCTCTACACCAACTTCCTCTCGCTGCTCTCGATCTGGGCCGCGCCCTGGGCGGCCGTGATGCTCGCCGCCCGCGGCGCCGCGCCCGGCGCGTACGGCAAGCGCGCGCTGCTGGCTTGGCTGGCCGGTATCGCGGCCTCGCTCCCGTTCTGGCAGCAGTCGTGGTTCACCGGCTCGCTCGCCGCCGCGCACCCCCAGCTCGGCGACCTGTCGTACTTCATCGCCTTCGCGGTCGCGTACGCGCTGGCGGCGGTCTTCGCTCATCCGGCCCTCACAAGAACCGCTTCGACCGGCTCGACGGCGTAAGGACCTAAGCCAGATCCCCTTGCCGGTCGGATCGCTCGTCGTGACGTGCGGGACGATGAGACCACACGACCGGCGGGACGTCGTTCGGCTGCTGCTGTTCCTCGGGTTCCGCAGCGTCGGCAACGGGCCGCACGAGAAATTCGTTCACGAGGACGGACGCCGGACCTCACTTCCTCGGCATAGCCCTGTCAAGCCCGGAGTCTGCCGCGTCATCGCGAAGGACATCGGGATTCTTCCCCAGCGTTTCGACCGCATGGTGCGCCGATGAACGTAGCAGACGTCACGATCGCTCGCGATCCCGAAGACCCAGAGACCGGCTTCCTCGTCCGGGCCCGGTATGGAACCGCAGAGTACGCGACCCAGGGCGACACGCTGGACGAGGCGCGTGCCATGGCACTCGACCTCTTGAAAACGTGGGACGTACCCAACGGCACGCGCGTTCGCTTCACGATCCACGACGAGACCACGCTCACCGCCTCGTAGACCGACCCTTGCTGGTCGCATCGCCCGTCGCGACATGCGGGGCGATGCGACCTCACAACCGACGAGATGTGGTTCGGCTGCTGCTGTTCCTCGGGTTCGGCAGCGTCGGCGGACCTCATGAAAACTTCGTTCATTCCGACGGACGGCATACTCAAATACCGCCGCATCTCAGCGTCTCACCTGGAGTTTGCCGGCGGATCGCGAACGATATCGGAATCCTTTCACAACGCTTCGACAGCTTGGTGCGCCGATGACGACCGTTACCATCGATATCGCCCGCGATCCGGAAGCGCCGGAATTTTGGCTGGCGAGCTTCGTCTTCGCCGAACGCGATTACGTGACCCAAGGCTATACCATCGAAGAGGCACGCTTCATGGCGGGCGACCTGTTGCGCCAAGAGGGCGTGCCGGGCGACGCGACCGTGCGCTTCCACATCTTCGACGAAGCGCGGCTCGCGGCGCTGCCTCGCGCGTACGCGGCGCCGGCGAACCGCGCGCGTTAGCGGCGCAGGCCGCCGAGATCTTCGAGGACGCTGAGCAGGGCGGTGTGATCCCAGCCGCCGCGGTCGGTGGCGACCAGGGCGGTGAAGAGCTGGTCGACCAGCGCGGTGAGCGGCAGCACGGCGTCGACGCTGCGCGCGAGGTCGAGCACGATGCCGAGGTCCTTGCGGTGGAACGCGGCCTTGCCGCGCGGGGCGAAGTCGCGCGCGGCCATCGCGCCGCCGCGCAGCTCCATCACGCGGCTGGCGGCGAGGCCCCCGCCCAGCACGCGCAGCACCGCGTCGGCTTCGACGCCGGCCTTCTCGGCGAGCACGAGCGCTTCGGCGAGCGCCTCGATGTGCAGCGCCACGACGAGCTGGTTGCAGGCCTTCACCGTCTGGCCGGCGCCGCTGGGGCCGCAGTAGGTGACGGTCGTGCCGAGCGCGCGCAGGACCGGCTCGGCGCGCTCCACGTCGGCCCGCTCGCCGCCCGCCATGATCGAGAGCGTGCCCGCGGCCGCGCCCTCGGTGCCGCCGCTGACCGGCGCGTCGACGAAGCCCAAGCCGCGCTCGCGCGCCTCGCGCGCCAGCTCGCGCGCCGTCTTCGGCGCGATCGTGCTGGTGTCGACCACCACCGTGCCCGCCGCGGCGCCGGCGAAGATGCCGTCGTCGCCGCGCATCACGGCCGCGACGTCGGGTCCGTCGGGCAGCATGGTGATCACGACGTCGCTGCGCGCGGCGAGCTCACGCGGGCTGGCAGCGGCGCTCGCGCCCTCGGCGACCAGCTCGTCGAGCGCGGCGCGGCTGCGGTTGAACGCGGTCAGCGGGAACCCGGCGCGCAGCAGGTTGCGCGCCATCGGCTTGCCCATCAAGCCCAAGCCGACCACGCCCACCCGCTGGCCGCTCATTGCGGCGTCTTCTCGCGCTCGCGCTCGCGGAAGTAGTCGTAGGTCTTGCGCATGCCCTCGATCAGCGGGACCTGCGCTTCCCAGCCCAGCTCGCGCTTGGCCTTGGCGGGGTCGAAGTAGATCGCGCGCGCGTCGCCCGCGCGGCGCTCGGCGCGCGTCACCGGAGCCTCGAAGCCGGTCACCTCGACCAGCGCGCGGTAGATCTGGTTGACCGAGGTCGGCGTGCCGGTGCCGATCACGTAGATCTCGCCCGAGCCCTGGGTCAGGCCGAGCACGTTGGCGCGCACGACGTCGGCGACGTTGACGTAGTCGCGCGTCTGCTCGCCGTCCCAGTCGATCCGCACGCCCTGCCTCTGCAGGAACTTGCCCAGGAAGATCGCGATCACGCCGGCCTCGCCGTTGGGGTCCTGGCGCGGGCCGTAGACGTTGCCGTAGCGGAAGGCGGTGAAATCGAGCCCGTGCTGCTGCTGGAAGAAGCGCAGGTAGTGCTCGGTCACCATCTTGGTGATGCCGTAGGGCGAGACCGGCAGCTGCGGCGACGCTTCGTTCACCGGCATGCTCGCGGGGTTGCCGTAGGTGGCCGCGCTCGAGGCGAACAGGACCTTGCGCGTGCCCGCCTTGACCGCCGCCTCGAGCACGTTGAGCATGCCCAGCACGTTGACCTCGGCGTCGTACTTCGGATCGCGCGAGCCGATCGCGACCGAGTGCTGGGCCGCGTGGTGCGAGACGACCTCGGGCTTGAAGTCGGAGAACACCCGGTGGATCGCCTCGTCGCGCACGTCGGCGTGGACGAACGAGACGCGGTCGGGGATGTTCTCGCGGCGCCCGCCGCCGTGCGACCACAAGCTGTCGATGACGACGACCTCGTGGCCCGCGGCGACGTACGCGTCGACGATGTGCGACCCGATGAACCCGGCTCCGCCGGTGACGACGATACGCATGCGACCCCGAGGGTTCGGCCTCGGCGGTGCCACGCCTACCAGGCGCTTCGGCCTCCGCTCCGGGGCTACAGGACGAGCGCCTGCTTCACCGGAATGGCGCGCGAGAGAGAGCTCCGCGCTCTCGGCGATCACGAGTGGAGACACGAATGGGTGAGATCTCGCGTCGGCAGCGCTTTCGCGACATCATGGAGGCGGCGGCCGGCACGGCGAACCCGCGCTACGACGGTTACGGCCGCTTCTGGAACCTGCCGCTGCCCGAGCTGCGCGAGGTCGCGCTCTACGGCGTCCCGCTGATGCGCGGCGAGGGCGGCGCACCGCCCGGCCTGATCGCCGGCCTGCGCGGGCTCTACCCGTTCGACGGCACGCAGTTCCCGCGGCTGCCGTGGGGCGGAACGGCGGTCGCCGAGTCCGACATCCGCTTCATCGAGGCGTGGATCGGCGACGGCTGCCCGGACGAGGGCGACGACCGCGCCGCGGAGACAGCGCACCGCGCGGCGGCATCGCACGCGCTGGCCACGGGCGCCGCTCCCCACCCGGCGTTCGCCGGCCCCGTCAACGCGCTGGCCGGCGCACCGGGCCGCCTGCGCCAGCGCAAGAACGTCAACTTCCTCACCCCCGAGGAGCTGGAGCGCTTCCGGCGCGCGGTCGCCCAGATGAAGTCGCTCGACGACTTCCTGCTCGACGAGCGCAGCTTCGGCTACTGGGCCCGCATCCACGCCGCGCAGTGCCAGCACGGCTGGGAAGAGTTCCTCACCTGGCACCGCCTGTATCTGTACTTCTTCGAGCTGCGGCTGCAGGACGTCGACCCGACCGTCACGCTGCCGTACTGGGACTGGGCGGCCGACGCCGCCAACCTGGCCGCGTCGATCGCCGACATGGGCAGCGCCACCAACGACAACGGCATCGTTCCGGCCGCCTACCGCTGCTGGATCGACGACGAGGGCGTGCAGCGGCTCGCCGCGGGCGGCGACGTGCCGCCCGACACGCTGGCCAAGCTGCGCGCCATGGTCGGCGCGCCGGCCGAGAACTCCGGCGCGCGCTTCTTCGAGAAAGCCGGCATCGCGTACGGCGACGACCCGGCGAGCAAGGCGATCCGGGCCGAGCTCGAGCGCACCAACCCGCTCTTCCACTGGAACCGCTGGCCGGGCGGCAACGCGAGCATCATCTTCGAGGCCTATCCCACCCCGCAGGACGTCGAGAACATCCTGGGCCTGACGAGCTTCTTCGCGTTCGGCAGCGGGCCGATGAACGACCAGTACTTCGGCGCGCTCGAGAACGTCCACAACCTGATCCACAACTTCACCGGCGGGGTCAACCCGTACGCGAGCGTGTCGCCCGCCGAGCCCGCCAACGGCGACATGGTCAACGCGGGCGTGACGGCGTTCGACCCGATCTTCTGGGC
>JASLGJ010000154.1 GCA_030150085.1 Candidatus Elarobacter sp.
CGCGCTAGCGGCCGAAGCGGCGCTCCCGCCCGGCGAAGGCGTCGATCGCCCGGTCGAGCGTGGCGGCGTCGAACTCGGGCCAGGGCTGGGTGGTCGACCACAGCTCGGCGTAGGCGCACTGGTAGAGCAGGAAGTTGGAGAGCCGCAGCTCACCCCCGGTGCGCACCACCAGGTCGGGGTCGGGCGAGCCGGCGGTCCAGAGCCGGGCCGCCAGGGCCTCCTCGTCGATCCGCTCGGGGTCGAGCCGGCCGGCCGCGACCTCGCGGGCCAGGGCCTGGCAGGCCTCGCGCAGCTCGGCCCGCGCGCCGTAGTCGACCGCGATGGTCAGGGTCAGCCGGGTGCCGGCCGCGGTCCGCTCCTCCAGGATCGCGAAGGCGTCCACGACCGAGCGGGGCAGGCGGTCGCGCCGGCCGATGACCCGCACCCGCACGCCGCGCGCCGCCAGCGCTGCGGCGCGGTCGCGCGCGAACCCCTCGGCCAGGCCGAACAGGCCCAGCACCTCGGCGTCGGCGCGGCTCCAGTTCTCCTCGCTGAAGGCGTAGACGGTCAGCAGCCGGACCCCCGCCGCCAGCACCGCCTCGACCGCGCGCTCCAGGGCCTGCATGCCGCGCCGGTGCCCTTCGAGCGCGGGCAGCCCGTTGGCGCGGGCCCAGCGCCGGTTGCCGTCCATGATGATCGCGACGTGGTGGGGGACGCCGGCCGCGACCGGGGCGCGCTCGATCACGACTGCGCCGCCAGGCGGGAGGAGGCGGGCGACTCGGCCTGGCGCTGCACGCCGCGCACGACCGCCTCGAGCTCGTCGACGTAGGCCAGGAAGCGGCCCCGGCCGTCTTCGGTGATGCGCACGATGGTGGTCGGGCGGCCGTGGCCGCGGACCCGCTCGCTGGTCACCACCCCGACCTCGGCCAGGGCGTGCAGGTGGCGGTTGAGGTTGCCGTCGGTCAGGCCGCAGGCGTCCTGCAGGTCGGTGAAGCGCAGCCCGCCGGGGTGGGCGATCAGGCAGGCGCAGACCGCCAGCCGGCCGCGCTCGTGGAAGATGCGTTCCAGCCCGGCGAACGCGAAGGGCGCGTTGTTCATGCCAGCCCCGCCGCGGCCCGCTGGGCCTCGTCGCGCGCAATCAGCCCGGCGATCAGGAGCTGGCCCAGGCCGAAGGTCAGCGGCATCACCCACCAGGCCAGGGCGTTGGTGCCGGGCGCGAAGAGCAGGGTGAAGCCGATCGCGGCGAAGGCCAGCGCCACCGGCGCGACCCCGCGCGGGGCCATCGAGCGCGAGGCCAGCAGCCCCAGCGCGTAGCACGAGCACCAGATCCCCGGCAGCAGCCCGATCTCGCCCCGCGCCAGCAGGGCGGCGGTGAAGGCCCCGCCCGCCACGATGGCGGGCAGGATCGTCATCCCGACCGTGCGCAGCTCGGCCTGCGAGCGGGCCGACCAGTGGCGGATCAGCCAGACCGCGATCGCGCCGTAGTTGATCGCCAGCGCGAAGGCCAGGCAGGCGATCCAGATCGCGACGTAGCGCGCCCCGCCCGCGCCGTCCGCCGGGTGCGGCACGACGGCCCATTGGACCAGGCCGCTGCCCAGCGCGCCGACCCCGCTGGCGAACGCGGCCGCGCCCGAGAGGCCGCGGAAGCGCTGGACCGAGGCCAGGCGGGAGCGGACTTCGTCGAGGTCGGCGATGGCGCGGGTGACGTCCACGGGCAGGGTGCTCCGATGTGGTGGTGGGTTGGGCTATCCGATACTCTGTGCCGCAAAGAGAGCCCTGCCCAACCCTTGTCGAACGGACGGGACCCTTGTGACGGGTCCGCGTCTCCCGCGGTGGAGATTACCGCTTCGCGCTTGGCAGCGCGCGGCGTTCGAGGGGTGGAACGCGGAGCGCCCGGAGGACGCCCTGGTCGTCGCCACGCCCGGGGCCGGCAAGACCCGCTTCGCGACCCGGGTGGCCCACGCGCTGCTCGCGGACGGCGCGGCCGGGCGGGTGGTGGTGGTGGTGCCGCGCGAGCACCTCAAGGCCCAGGTGGCGCGGGCCATGATGGGCGCGGGGGTCGTGCTGGACCACAAGTTCGCCAACGCCCAGCGCAGCCTGGCCGCGGACGTCCACGGCGCGGTGGTGACCTACCAGCAGGTCTGCGCGGCTCCCGGGCTCTACCGCCGGCTCTGCCGCGAGGCGGCCGCGGCGGGCCGGCCGATGGCCGTGCTGCTCGACGAGATCCACCACGCCGGCGACGAGGCGACCTGGGGCAAGTCGCTGCGCGACGCCTTCGATCCGGCGCTGCACCGGGTCTCGCTCTCGGGCACGCCGTTCCGCTCCGACGGCAGCGCGATCCCGTTCGTGCGCTACGCCGGCGGGATGTCGGTCGCCGACTTCGCCTACGACTACGCGACCGCGCTGAAAGACGGGGTGTGCCGGGCGCTGGTGTTCGCGCTGTCAGGCGGCGAGGCGGAGTGGATCGCGCGCGACGGGATGGCCATGTCGGCCACGTTCGACACCGCGCTCAAGGAAAAGCGCCACGGCTCGGAGCGCCTGCGCACCATGCTGACCCAGGACGAGTGGATCGGCGACATGCTGGTGCGCGCGCACATGCGCCTGCTCTCGGTGCGCGCCGAGGGGCACCGCGACGCCGCCGGCCTGGTCGCGGCGATGAACCAGGACCACGCGCGCGCGCTGGCCGCGCTGATGGAGCGCCGGATCGGGGTCAAGCCGGCGATCGTCGTCTCCGACCTGGCCGACGCCTCGGCCCGGATCCAGAAGTTCTCCGCGTCGAGCGACCCCTGGATCGTGGCGGTGCACATGGTCTCCGAAGGCGTCGACATTCCGCGCCTGCGGGTCGGCGTGTTCGCCTCCAACGTCGTGACCGAGCTGTACTTCCGCCAGTTCTGCGGGCGCTTCGTGCGCACCATCGACGGCGTGAACGACCCCGAGGCGTACGTGTTCGTGCCCGACGACCCGCGCCTGCGCCAGCTCGCGCACGGCATCACGATCGACGTGCGCCACGACCTGCGCGGGCGCGACG
>JASLGJ010000167.1 GCA_030150085.1 Candidatus Elarobacter sp.
CGACGCGGTGCTCGCGCTCGAGACCGCGCTGGCCAAGGTCACCCCGCCGCGCACCGACCTGCGCGACCCGGCCTCCACCTATCACCCCATGCCGCTCGCGCAGCTGAGCGCGCTGGCGCCGCACGTGCCGTGGGCGGACTACTTCGCGGCCTACGCGCCGCCCGCGTTCGCGCTCGTCGACGTGGCAGTGCCCGCGTACGTCAGCGGCTACGACGCGCAGCTCGCCGCGGCGCCGCTGGCGACCTGGAAGAGCTACCTGCGCTACCACGTCGCCGACGCGTACGCCGGCGCGCTGCCCAAGCGCTTCGCCGACGCGAACTTCGCCTTCCGCAGCACCGTGCTCAGCGGGGTGAGGGAGCAGCTCCCGCGCGCGCAGCGCTGCACCGCGGCGACCGACGCCTCGCTGCGCGACGTGCTGGGCAAGGTCTACGTCGCCAAGACCTTCTCGCCGGCCGCCAAGGCCCGCGCGCTGGCCCTGGTCGACAACCTGCAGGGCGTGCTGCACGACGACATCGGCACGCTGGACTGGATGAGCGCGCCGACCAAGCGGCGCGCGCTGGCCAAGCTCGACGCGTTCACCAAGAAGATCGGCTACCCCGAGCGCTGGACGAGCTTCGCCGCGCTCAGCGTGAAGGACGGCCCCTACGCCGAGGACGTCAGCGCGGTGCGGCGCTTCGAGAGCGCGCGCGCCGTCGCGCGCATCGGCAAGCCGACCGACCGCAGCCTGTTCGGCATGACCGCCGCGACCGTGAACGCCTACTACAACCCCTCGAACAACGAGGTCGTGTTCCCAGCCGGCATCCTGCAGCCGCCGTTCTTCAACCCCGGCGCCGACGACGCGGTGAACTACGGCGCGATCGGGGCGGTGATCGGGCACGAGATGACGCACGGCTTCGACGACCAGGGCCGGCAGTTCGACGAAAAAGGCAACCTGAGCGACTGGTGGACGCCCGCCGACGCGGCGGCGTTCAAGGCGCGCGCGCAGTGCATCGTCGACGAGTACGACGCGCTCGAGCCGCTCCCCGGCGTGCACGAGAACGGCAAGAACGTGCAGGGCGAGGCGATCGCCGACCTGGGCGGCCTGACCATCGCCTACCGGGCCTTTGAGCGCACCCCGCAGTTCAAGGCCCACCAGAAGATCGACGGCTACACGCCCGAGCAGCGCTTCTTCCTGTCGTACGCGCAAGTCTGGCGCGGCGCGCAGACCGAGGCCGCGATCCGCCAGGCCGCGGTGGTCGATCCCCACCCGAATCCCAAGCTGCGGGTGATCGGCACGCTCTCCAACATGCCGGAGTTCCGTGCCGCCTTCGCCTGCGCCGCGGGCGACAGGATGGTCCGCGCCAACGCCTGCCGCATCTGGTGAGCCGTCGATGACGCAAGCGCAGACGCTGGCCAAGGCGCTCAACGCGCTGACCAAGATGCCGCAGTTCTCGTACAGCAAGGCGCGGGCGGCGGCGCGGCAGGACGGGAACGTCGACTGGCCGCGCACGAAGGCGCGCAACGCGGACTTCAACCCTGAGGTGGACGGCTGCGAGTCGTTCGTGATGCGCGACGGCAGCCTGTGCGAGTGGCTGCCGGGGCGCTTCACGTACGCCGCGCGCGCGGCCGGCTAGAGCGGGTCAGGTGCTGTTGCGGACGTCGCGCTTGGCGGCGTCGAAGTCGCCCTTGACCGTCTCGGCGCCCTGGTTGAGCAGCGAGCGGGCCTTCTCGCTCGCCGTCATCCGGTCGCCCGCGACGTCGCGCTTGGCTTGCTCGGCCTCGGCGGCGGAGCGGTGGCCGGCTTCGCCGACGGTGTCCTTCACGTCGTCGGCGCCTTTCTTGATGGCGTCGGCGCCCTTGTCGATCGCGTCCTTGAAACTCATGCTGACTCGCTTCCCGGCCGCGCGAACGGCCAACGCCTATCGATACCCGGATCCGGACCGCTCGTATCTCGGGCGCCCGAGCGCGGGGTGCTGAAGGCTTCGGCGGGTCGCCCCGCGCAAGCGAGGTGACCATGCCATCGCTCGCGCTTTCCCGCCGCTCGTTCGTGCGCACCGCCGGAGCGCTCGCGGCCGTCGCCGGCACCGGGCGGCTGGATGCGCGCGCCGCACCGGCTCGGGCGACGGTGCGGCTGGGCTACGTCGACTCGTTCTCGGGGCCGTTCGCGATCGGCGGCATCACGCAGGTCAGCGGCGCGCGCCTGGCGGTCGAGGAGGCGAACCGGCGCAACCCCCGCGTGCGCTACGAGCTCGTCACCGCCGACGACGCGAGCCGGCCGGCGGTGGCCGGGACCGAGGTGCGCCGGCTGGTCGAGCAGGAGCGGGTCGACGCGCTGCTGGGCGGCGCGTCGTCCGCGGTCGGGCTCGCTGTCTCGGCCTACGCGCAGAGCGCGGGCGTGCTCTACGTCGCGGTCGGCGCGCACGACACCAACATGACCGGCAAGCTCGCGCACCGGGTCACCTTTCGCCAGACCTGCTCGCTGGCGATGCTCGCGAACGCGCTCGGCTCGACGCTGGTGCGGCGCGCGAAGCGCTGGTACTTCCTGGTCGCCGACTACGCCTTCGGCACCGACGCGCGCGACCGCTTGCGCGCGATCCTCGCCGCGCACGGCGGGAGCGAGGCCGGGATGGCCCTGCACCCGATCGGCGCGAGCGACTTCTCGCCCTACATGATCAACGCGCGCAACACCGACGCCGACGCGTTCCTGATCCTCAACGGCGGCACCGACACCCAGAACGCGGCCAAGGCCTTCGTCCAGTTCGGGCTGCACAAGACGATGCTCGCCGCCGGCGTGACCGGCGAGAACGAGCTGGCGGCGGGCTTTCCGGCCGAGGAGCTGGCCGGCTCCCTGTGGGGCTACGTCTGGGGACCCGACGCGGGCGGGAGCGCGGCCAGGCTGCACGCCCGCCTGGCCGCGGTCGCGCACGGCTTCCCGCCGAACTG
>JASLGJ010000253.1 GCA_030150085.1 Candidatus Elarobacter sp.
GCGTCGTCCAGCAACGCGGAGAAGCGCACCCGGTCGGCCTCGCGCTCGGCGGTGTCCACTCAGCGCGGGTTCGCGTTGACGTACGGCTTGCCGCGCAGGGTGTGGGTGCGCAGCTTGTTGATGCCGTACTCGTCGCGGCCCGAGACCAGCACCGCGCCGAAGTTGTCCAGCGAGAAGCTGCCGCCCAGCTCGGTCACCCGGTTGGTGTCCTTCATCGCGGCGTAGATGCTGACCGACGTCGGCACGTAGCGCGCGGCGAAGCCCAGCCGCATGTCCTTGGTCTTGCCCAGGTGCGGCAGCGACGCGTGCATCAGGGTCGACCAGAAGATCACGAACTGGCCCGCCTTGCAGGGCACCGAGACGGCCTTGGACTCGTCGGGCTCCCAGCTGGGGTCCTTCTGGATCTCGCGCCAGTCGTAGCCGAAGAAGCCGCGCAGGATGCCGTTGACCTCTTTCTGGTTGACCCGGGTGGGATCGTAGTGCATGCCGCGGCTCTCGTCGAAGTTCATCACGCCCTGCGTGCCCGGAATGAACTGCAGGCAGCCCGTCTCCTCGCTGGCCTCGGTCAGCGCGATCCACATCGTCATCGCCCCGCCGTAGCTCGAGCCGTTGGGCCAGACGATGTGCGGGATGCCGTTGCCGCCGCCGAAGGTGTCGGCCTGGTGCCAGTCCGTTCCCTCGCTGCCGGGATACTTCGGAAAGAACTCCGAGCGCCAGCAGATGACGTCGGGGCCGAGGATGCTCGCCATCGGGTGGACGATCTCGGGCCGGCAGATCAGCTCGGCCAAGAAGTCGTTGTCGAGGTGGCGGTCGTAGTCGTACACGCCGGTGCCCGGCTTGGTGTCGGGATAGGGCGCCTTGCTGCGGTCCCACAGCGCCAGGCGCTCGCGCTTCCAGATCGCGTTCATCTCGGCGGGCTCGAACAGGGTGAACGGGCCCAGGTAGCCGCGCTGGCGGAACTGCTCGAGCTCCTCGCGGCTCAGGAAGAACTTCTTGGTGGGCTGCTCGATCTGGGTCGACATCACGTTCTCTCCGATGCTGCGGCGGGGCGGCGCTGGGTGTTGAACGGCACGCCCTGCACGGTGTGCGTCGCGATCTTGTTGTGGGGCTCGAGGTTGCGGCCCGACACGACCACCGCGCCGTAGTTGTCGAGGTCGGCCTTGCCGCCGAACTCGTTCAGCCCGGTCGACTCGGGGTACACTTTGACGAACGAGGGCACGTAGCGCGCGGCGTAGCCCAGGCGCATCTTCTTGGTCGCCCCGTTGTGCGGGTGCGACGCGTGCAGCAGGGTCGACCAGAAGATGATGAACTGGCCCGGGCGCATGACCATCGACACGGCCTGGCTCTCGTCGGGCCGCCAGTCGGGGTCGACCTGGAGCTGGCGGTAGTCGTAGCCGAAGAAGCCGCGCCGGGTGCCTTCCTTGGCGACCTGGTTGATCTTGGCCGCGTCGTACTCCATCTTCTTGGTCTCGTCGTAGTAGATGGTGCGGTGGCTGCCGGGGATGATCTGCATGCAGCCGTTCTCGACCGTCGACTCGGTGAAGGCGGTCCAGACCGTCAGCGTGCCGCGCCCGTTGGTCTCGGGCGGCCAGAGGATCTGCGGCTTCTTCTCGCTGTCGACGTTGGCGAAGGTGCCGGCCTGGTGCCAGTCCGTCCCCTCGTCGCCCGGGTACTTGGGGAAGAACTCGCTGCGCCAGCACAGGATGTCGGGCCCGAACACGCCGGCCAGGCGGTCGACGATCTCGGGCCGGCAGACGTGCTCGGCTAAAAATGGGACGTCGAAGTGGCGGTCGTAGTTGGCCAGGTTGGTGACGCCCGAGGCGGTGCCCTCGCGCTTGTAGATCGCCTTGCTCGAATCGAGCAGCTGCGGGCGGACCACGCGCATGATCCGCTCCATCTCGGCCGGTTCGTAGAGCGTGAACGGACCGGCGTAACCCCGCTCGTGGAAAGCCGCCAATTCTTCGGGGCTGAAGGCGAATCGGCCGGCAGGTTCGGCTAGTTGCATGTGCGTGCTCCTGTGCGTGCCGCTACGGGCGCGCGCCGGCGGCGAAGTCGAGCGCGCTCTTGGTCAGCGCGCGCACCGTCGCGCCCTTGGCGACGATGTCGGTCGGCAGATCGGCATCGAAGTACTCGCCCATCTTGGTCACGACGGCGACCAGCGAGAGCGAGGTCCCGCCCAGTTCGAAGAAGTCGTCGTCCAGGCCGATCTCCGGCGGAGCGTCCTCGTCCAACACTTCTTTCCAGATCGTGCGGACGACGTCGTGCGCCTCTTCCAGGCGCGCGTCCGCGGGAGCTGCGATTTCACCCGTGCTCATGGAGCTTCCTCATTCTGTTGCGTTTGGTGCAGGTTGGCTCTGATCGCGTTGACCAGGCCGGCGATCGTGGTCGTGCGCGGGTCGAGATCGCTCGGGACGAAGCCGTGGCGGGCCCGCAAGTGGTCGAGCAGGAGCGTGCTGAGCTCGCGCTCGAGCGGAGTGCGCGCGGCGCTCGCGGGACTGGCGGCGAGCGGCCGCCACTCCGGCTTGGGCAAGAGGTCGCGGTCGACTTTGCCGTTCGCGGTGAGCGGGACGCGGTCGAGGTAGACGAAGGTGGCCGGCACCATGTGGGCCGGCAGGACGGCGCGCAGCGCGTCGCGCAGCTCGAGCGAGCCGGGCACGTCGCCGCTGGGCCCGACGACGTAGGCCACGATCCGCTTGTCGCCGTGCTTGTCGGGGATGCCGACGACCACCGCCTGGGTCACCCCGGGCTGGGCCAGCAGCGCGGCCTCGATCTCGGCCGGCTCGACCCGGAAGCCGCGCACCTTGAGCTGGCGGTCGGCCCGCCCCAAGAACGCGAGCGTGCCGTCGGGGTCGAGCCGCACCAGGTCGCCGGTCCGGTACGCCCGCTCGCGCGCGCCGCCCGGCCCGGCGATCTGGACGAACTTCTCGGCCGTCAGCTCGGGCGCGCCGAGGTAGCCGCGCGCCACGCCCTCGCCGGCGACGTACAGCTCGCCCGGCTGCCCGGCCGGAACCGGGCGGCGCTGCTCGTCGAGGATGTGGACCCGGGTGTTGGCGACCGGCTTGCCGATCGGGATCGAGGCTCCGCGCAGGTGCTCGGGCGCGATCCGGCAGCACACGCTGAACGTCGTGCACTCGGTCGGTCCGTAGCCGTTGATCACCTGACAGCCCGGGTGGCGCTCCATCACCTGCGCGACGTGGCGGACCGAGAGCACGTCGCCCCCGACCAGCAGCTGGCGGACCGGCGCGAAGACCTCCGGCGCGGCCTCGACGACCTGGTTGAAGAACCCGGCCGAGAGCCACAGCACCGAGACCGCGTGCTCGCTCAGGAGCGTCCCGATCCGGTGGATGTCGGGCAGCGGGCGGTCGTAGAGCACCAGCGTGCCGCCGTTGAGCAGCGCGCCCCAGATCTCGAAGGTCGAGGCGTCGAACGCGACCGGCGCGAGCTGGAGGAACACGTCCCGCGCGCTCAGGCGCACGTAGTTGGTGTTGAGGACCAGGCGCGCGATGTTGCGGTGCTCGACCACCACGCCCTTGGGCTCGCCGGTGGTGCCCGAGGTGTACATCACGTACGCCGCGTCGGACGCCGAGCGCGCGAGCGCGGGAGCGCTCGGCCGGGCCGCGGCGAGCCGGCCGCGCTCTGCCTCGAGGTCGACCAGCACCCGTCCCGGGCCCGCGAACGCGCCCAGCTGCGGCCCGCTCCCGACGATCAGCGCGCACGCCGCGTTGTCGACCATATAGAGTAAACGTTCTAACGGATACGCCGCATCGAGCGGGAGATACGCCCCGCCGGCCTTCAGGATCGCGAGGAACGCGACGAGCATCGCGGGCGAGCGCTCCAGGCACACCCCGACCGTCGTCTCGCGCCCGCAGCCCAGCTCGCTCAGCACGCTGGCGAGCCGGTCGCTGGCTTCGTCGAGCTCGCGGTAGGTCGTGCGCGCGCCTTCGTACACCAGCGCGGCGGCGGCGGGGCTGGCCGCGGCCTGGCGCTTGAAGAGGACGTCGACGCACGTCTCGCGGGGGTAGGCGCTCCAGGTGTCGTTGACGTCCGGCGCGCCGTCGTGCGATCCGTTGCCTGCCGCAACGTGACGCGCGTCACGAGCGGCGTGGGCGTGCGGCGAACCCGGTGCGTCTGCTGCGGCGGCGTTACAGGCGGCGGGGATCGTCATCGTCTGCTCCTCCGGTTGTGGCCTGAGCGCGCAGTGTACGCCACGGAGGGGGTGCGCGTCCAATATATCAGGAGAGCATCCCTCATAGCGCGAACGTCTCACCATGCAACTGAAGCGCCTTCGCTATTTTCTCGCGGTCGCCGATTCGTTGCACTTCAGCCGTGCGGCGGCGACGCTGGGCATCGCCCAGCCGCCCCTCAGCCAGCAGATCCGCAAGCTCGAGGAAGACCTGGGCGTGGCCCTGTTCGAGCGCGACCGCCAGTCGGTGCACCTGACGGACGCCGGCCAGCGCTTCGTCCCCGAGGCGCGCGCGGTGCTCGAGCGCCTGGAGGACGCCTACGCGGTCGCGCGCGAGACCGGCGACGGCGAGTCGGGCCGGCTCGAAGTCGGCGTGATAGGCACTGCTACCTACGGCCACTGCATGGACGTGCTGGCCGAGTACCGCCGGGCACACCCGCGGGTCGAGCTCAACGTGCGGATGTGGACCAACGCCGAGCAGCGCGAGGCCCTGCTGGCGCGCCGGCTGGACGTCGGCTTCATGCGCCCCTTCGTGGGCGACCCGCAGGTCGAGCGCTTCGAGATCGAGCGCCACCGGCTCTCGGTCGCCCTGCCGTCCTCGCACCCCCTGCGCGGGCAGAGCTCGATCGAGGCCACGGCGCTGGCCGGGGAGAGCTTCGTGCTGTTCGAGCGCCAGCGCGCGGTCGAGCTGCACGACGCGGTGATCGGGGCCTGCACCAACGCCGGCTTCTCGCCCCAGGTGGTGGCCTACGCCGACGAGGTGCACGCCATGATCGCGCTGGTCGCGGCCGGGGTCGGGGTGTCGATCGTGCCCGACGTGATGGCGCGCGGCAAGCGGCCCGGCGTGGTCTACCGCCCGCTGCGCACCGGGCGCCACGTCTCGGTCCCGCTCGTGCTGGCGCACCGCAAGGACGACCGGCGCAGCGTCGTGCAGCACTTCGTCGCGTTCGCCAAGAGCCAGACCCAGCCCAACCCGACCGAGCAGCGGCCGCCGACGCGCATCCTGGCCTGACGTTTCGCGCCGCGCCGCGGCGTTCGCGTATGACGTGAAAGCGGGCGCGTATCACGCTCCGCCGCCGCTTGCCAACCCGGTCGCGGCGCGCGTATACTGCGCGCATTCGCCGCCCGGCGACGAGCCGAGGGAGGTCAGCGTGGTGGGTCACGATCGCAAAGCGTTCTTGCGCGGCGGAGCGGCGACGCTCGCGTCGATCGCTTTCGTCCGCTTCCCCGGCGAGGCGGCGGAGTTCAACTGGAAGTGGGCGCACGCCACGCAGACCGAGCACCCGCTCAACGTCAACGCGGTGAAAGTCTCCAATGCGGTTCTGGCGCGCTCCAAGGGCCGGCTCAAGATCGGCATCTTCGGCAACAGCGTGCTGGGCGGCGACCCCGCCATGCTGCAGCAGGTCCGCACCGGGGCGATTCAGATCTACTCCGGCTACGGCGGCATCCACCAGAGCGTCGCCCCGCTGGCCGGGATCGAGGCGATCGGCTTCGCCTTCCGCGACCAGAAGCAGGCCCTGGCCGCCTTCGACGGCCCGCTCGGCTCGCTGATCCGCAAGCAGATGGACGAGCGGGGCCCGTTCGTGACCTTCGAACGGCCCTGGGTCAACGGCTTCCGCCAGGTCACCACCTCGACCAAGCCGGTGCGCGCGCTGGGCGACCTGGCCGGGCTGAAGATCCGCACCCCGCCCTCGCGCATCTGGGTCGACATGTTCAAGACCCTGGGCGCGGCGCCGACCGCGATCGCGGCGGGCGAGATGTACACCGCCCTGCAGACCCACGTGGTCGACGCGCAGGAGAACCCGTTCACGATCATCGAGACGTTCCGCCTGTTCGAGGTCCAGAAGTACATCTCGGTGACCAACCACATGTGGTCGAACTTCTGGATCGTCTCCAACGCCGAGGCGTTCAACGCGCTGCCGCGCGACCTGCAGCGGATCGTGCGCGACGCGTCCAACGAGGCCGCGCTGACCAACCGGCGCGAGATGGAGCTCTCCAACGCGTCGCTGGCCGACAAGCTGGTCCGGCGCGGCATGCAGCTCAACCGGCTCGACACGCGCCCCTTCCGGGCCGCGCTCAAGCCGTTCTACGAGGCCCAGCGCAAGGAGTTCGGCGACACGGCCTGGTCGCTGCTGCAGCAGAGCGTCGGGGAGCTGGGATAGCGATGCCCGCCGACGGCTCGAGCAACGGGAGCCACCTGCGGGCGCGCAGCTCGGTGGTGCTCGACGGGCGCGACCGCGCGCCGGCCCGCTCGTATTTTCACGCGGTCGGGCTGAGCGACGAGGACCTGGCCAAGCCCCTGGTCCTGATCGCCAACACCTGGACCGACGCCATGCCCTGCAACATCGGCCTGCGCGCGCTGGCCGACGACGTGCGGGCCGGCGTGCGCGCGGCCGGCGGCACGCCGCTGGAGTGCAACACGATCGCGATCTCCGACGGCATCTCGATGGGCACGCGCGGGATGCGCGCCTCGCTGGTGTCGCGCGAGACCATCGCCGACTCGATCGAGCTGTTCGCGCGCGGCTACGGCTTCGACGCCGTGGTCGCGCTGGTGGCCTGCGACAAGACCATTCCCGCCGCCGGGATGGCCTTGCTGCGGCTCGACATACCGGGTGTGGTGCTCTACGGCGGCTCGATCGCGCCCGGCCGCTACCAAGGCCGCGACCTGACCATCGGCGACGTGTTCGAGGCGGTCGGGCAGCACGCGGCGGGCACGATCGACGACGCCGAGCTCAAGGCGATCGAGCTGGCGGCCTGCCCGGGCGCGGGCGCCTGCGGCGGGCAGTTCACCGCCAACACCATGGCCATGGCGCTGGAGTTCCTGGGCCTGTCGCCGATCGGCAGCGCCAGCCCGGGCGCGACCGACCCGCGCCGGGCCGAGTGGGCCCGGCGGGCCGGCACGCTGGCGATGGAGATGCTGCGCCGCGGGCTGACCCCGCGCACGATCGCGACCCGGGCCGCGTTCGAGAACGCGATCGCGGGCGCGGTCGCGACCGGCGGCTCGTCCAACGCCGTCCTGCACCTGATGGCGCTG
>JASLGJ010000268.1 GCA_030150085.1 Candidatus Elarobacter sp.
CGCAGCCAGCCTTCGAGCGCGTCGCCGAAGGCCCGGCCCGGCACCGCCGCCACGCCGCGGTTCTCCACCAGCTCCAGCGCCGCCGCGAGCGAGTCGCCCCCGCCGGGCAGGCCCACGCAAGCGAAGAACGTGCCGTCGACCGGCACGTACCGCAAGCCGCTCGCTTCGAGCGCGGCGCTCACCTTGGCGTGCTGGTCGCGGTACCACGCCGCCTGCTCCGCGATCGCGCCCGGCTCGCCGAAGATCTCGAACGCGACCCGCTGCGCGAACGCGCTGGCGGTCGAGGTGACCCAGGTGTGCGCGCGCGTCAGCGGTCCGATCACCTCGTCGGGGGCGAGCAGCCAGCCGATGCGCATCCCGGTCAGCGCGTTGGACTTCGAGAGCGAGTTGGCGACGATCGTGTAGGGGTAGTATCTCGCGATGTAACCCGGGTCGGCGACGTAGGTCAGCTCGCGGTACACCTCGTCGTGCAGCACCCACACCGGCGGCCCGCCGCGGGCCAGCAGCCCGGCCGCCAGGCGGCGCGCGTCGGCGTCGCGCAGCACCCGCCCGGTCGGGTTCGAGGGCGAGCCGATGACGATCATGCGCGTCGCGCGGTCGACCGCGTCGAGGATCGCGTCGACGTCGTAGGCGAAGCCGTCGGCGGCGCGCATCTGCACGTGGCGGTAGGCCGCGCCCTCGAGCTGGGCCGCTTTGGCGTAGGCCGGAAACGCCGGCGCGGCGACCAGCAGCTCGTCGGTCGCCGGGTCGAGCATGGTCTTGACCGCGACGTAGACCGCCTCTTGCGAGCCGGTCGTGATGCAGACGTTGCGCGCTTGGGTCATGCCCGGATAGGCGTAGTGCGCCGCGATCCGCTCGCGCAAGCCCGGGTCGCCCGCGTTGAGGGTGTACTTCACGCCGTTCTCGGCCGCCCAGGCCGCGGCCGCGTCGATGAAGCGGCGCTGCGCGAGCAGCGTCGGCTCGCCCAAGCCCAGATCGATCGTGTCCGGTTTCTTGCGCGCCGCGATCTCGCGGATCATCGACGGCTCGATGGTGGCGACGCGCGGGTTCACCGGCCGGCTCCGCTCATACGGCGACCTCGAACTCGCGCAGGGCGGCGTTGAGCGAGGTCTTCAGGTCGGTCGAGGCGCTGCGCTCGCCGATGATCAGCGCGCAGGGCGTGCCGAACTCGCCGGCCGGGAAGCGCTTGGGAAGTGTGCCCGGAATCACCACCGCGCGAGGCGGCACCGCGCCCTTGGTCGTGACCGGCTCGGCGCCGCGCACGTCGACGATGGGGGTCGAGGCGGTCAGCACCACGCCCGCCCCGAGCACCGCCTCGGCGCCCACCCGCACGCCCTCGACCACCACGCAGCGCGAGCCGACGAAGGCCCCGTCCTCGACGATCACCGGCAGGGCCTGGGGCGGTTCGAGCACGCCCCCGATCCCCACCCCACCGCTCAGGTGGACGCCCTTGCCGATCTGCGCGCACGAGCCGACGGTGGCCCAGGTGTCGACCATCGTGCCCTCGTCGACGTACGCGCCGATGTTGACGAAGCCCGGCATCAGGATCGCGCCCCGGCCCAGGTAGGAGCCGTAGCGGGCCACGCCGGGCGGCACGCAGCGCGCGCCGAGCTTCTTCCAGTTGCGTTTGGTCGGCAGCTTGTCGTAGAAGGACGGCAGCAGCGCGGCATCGTGCTCGGGGTCGCCGCTGGGGCTCGCACCGCGCTCGCGCACCTGCACGATGTCGTAGCGCGCGAAGGAGAGCAGGATCGCCCGCTTCACCCACGCGTTGACCGCCCACCCGCCGTCCCGCGGCTCGGCCACGCGCAGCGCGCCGGTGTCGAGCGCCTCGAGCACCTCGTCGACGACGCGGCCGGGCTTCTTCTTGACCACCTCGGGTTCGCTCTGCAGGCGCTCCTCCAGCGCGGCCAGGCGCGCTTCCAAGTCTGAGTCCATCGCGGAGGCTTCCCCGCGGTGAGGCGGTGTTCCGTCGCCGGGTACATGGAGGGGGCCGGCACGGTGGGCGGGTAACGCGCTGTTTCCCCGGCATCCTAGGAGACCCGAGTGAACAGCCCTGCTGACGAAGAACGAATCAACGCAATCCGTTTTCTCGCGGTCGATGCCGTGCAGCAAGCCAATTCCGGCCACCCCGGCCTGCCGCTGGGGGCGGCGGCCGCGGCCTACACCCTGTGGACCCGCCACCTGCGCTTCGACCCCCGGGACTCGCACTGGTTCGACCGCGACCGCTTCATCTTGAGCGCGGGGCACGGCTCGGCGCTGCTCTACGCGCTGCTCCACCTGGCCGGCTACGACCTGAGCCTGGACGACCTGCGGCACTTCCGCCAGCTCGGCAGCAAGACGCCCGGCCACCCCGAGTACCACCACACCCAGGGCGTGGAGGTCACCACCGGGCCGCTCGGCCAGGGCCTGGCCAACGCGGTCGGCTTCGCCATCGCCGAGGCCCACCTGGCGGCGGTCTACAACCGCGAGCAGACCATCGTCGACCACCACACCTACGTCATCGCGGGCGACGGCGACCTGATGGAGGGCGTCTCGGGCGAGGCCTCCTCGCTGGCCGGGCACCTCGGCCTGGGCAAGCTGATCGTCCTCTACGACGACAACAAGGTCTCGCTGGCCGGCCCGACCGACCTGGCCTTCACCGAGGACGTGCGCGAGCGCTACGAGGCCTACGGCTGGCAGACCATCGAGGTCGGCCCCTCCCAGGCCAACGACGTCGAGGCCCTCGATGCGGCCATCACGCTGGCCAAGTCCGAGACGATGAAGCCCAGCCTGATCGCGATCCGCTCGACGATCGGCTACGGCTCGCCCGAGGCCGGCACGTTCAAGACCCACGGCGAGCCGCTGGGCCCCGAGCGGCTGGCCAAGACGCGCGAGACGCTGGGCTGGAAGCACGGCCCGTTCGAGGTGCCCGCCGAGGTCTACGCCTTCTGGCGCGAGATCGCCGCGGCCGGCGCCCGGGCCCACGCCGAGTGGGACGCCGCCTACGCCGCTTGGAAGGGAGCCAATTCCGAGCTCGCGGCGACCTTCGAGCGGGCCCGCGACGGCAAGTTGCCCGCCGCGCTGCCCTGGCCCGAGTTCACCCCCGAGAACGGCAGCGTGGCGACCCGCGAGGCCGGCGGCACCGTGATGAACGCGATCGCCGCCGCGCTGCCCGAGCTGGTCGGCGGCTCGGCCGACCTCGACCCGTCCACCAAGACCTACCTCAAGGGGCAAGGCGACCTCCAGCCGGGGTCGTACGGAGGGCGCAACATCCACTTCGGGGTGCGCGAGCACGCCATGGGCGCGGCCCTGAACGGGATCGCCCTGCACGGCGGGCTGCTGCCGTTCGGCGCGACCTTCTTCAACTTCGCCGACTACCTCAAGCCGGCGCTGCGCCTGGCCGCGATCAACAAGATCCGCGAGATCTACGTCTTCACCCACGACTCGGTGTTCCTGGGCGAGGACGGCCCGACGCACCAGCCCATCGAGCAGCTCGCCATGCTGCGCGCCATGCCCAACGTGATGCTGGTCCGCCCGGCCGACGCGCTCGAGACGCTGGAGGCCTGGAAGCTCGCCATCCAGCCCGAGAGCGGGCCCTGGGCGCTCGTCCTGACCCGCCAGAAAGTGCCGTTCCTGGGCCAGCGCAACGCCGACGTGGCGCGCGGCGGTTACGTGCTGCACGAGCCCGCGGGCAAGCTGGACCTGATCCTGATCGCCACCGGCTCGGAAGTCTCGCTCGCGCTCGGCGCGGCGAACCTGCTGGCCGAGCGCGGCATCGGGGCCCGGGTGGTCTCGATGCCGTCGACCGGGTTGTTCGACCGGCAGGACCAGGCCTATCGCGACGGCGTGCTGCCGCCCGACGTCCGCGCCCGGCTCTCGATCGAGGCCGGCACGACCTTCGGCTGGCACAAGTACGTCGGCGAGCGCGGGCTCGCGTACGGCCTGGACCACTTCGGCACCTCGGCCCCGGCCGCGGCCATCCAGCAAGAATACGGCTTCACGCCGCAGCACGTCGCGGACGTCGCGGCGGGCCTGCTCGCCAACGCAAAAGTGTAGAGGGGGAACAGCGTCATCATGGGCGACCAGCTCAGAGAACTGGCCAAGGTCGGGCAGAGCATCTGGCTCGACAACATCCGCCGCAGCATGTTCGCCTCGGGCGAGCTGCGGCGGCTCATCGACCTCGGGCTGCGCGGGATGACGTCCAACCCGACGATCTTCGAGAAGGCGATCGGCTCGGGCTCGGACTACGACGAGCAGCTGCGCGGGCTGATCGGCGAGACCGACATGGTCACCGTGTTCGAGGCCCTCGCGATCCGCGACATCCGCAGCGCGTGCGACCACTTCCGCTCGGTCTGGGACGAGACGAAGGGGCTGGACGGCTACGTCTCGCTCGAGGTCTCGCCGACCCTGGCCCACGACACCCAAGGCACGATCGAGGCCGCGGCGCGCCTGTGGAAGGCGGTCGGGCGGCCCAACGTGATGATCAAGATCCCCGGCACCGCCGAGGGCGTGCCGGCGATCAAGGCCACCATCGCGGCCGGGATCAACGTCAACGTCACGCTGCTGTTCTCGGTCGACCGCTACGAGGCGGCCGCGACCGCCTACATCGAGGGCTTGGAGGAGCGCGCCGCGCGCGGCGAGCCGGTCGACCGCATCGCCTCGGTGGCCTCGGTCTTCGTGTCGCGCATCGACAGCGCGGTCGACAAGCAGCTCCAGGGCCTGATCGACAAGGGCGAGCAGCTCGTGCCGCTGCTGGGCAAGGCCGCGGTGGCCAGCACCAAGCTCACCTACCAGCGCTACAAGGCGCTGTTCGAGAGCCCGCGCTTCGCCAAGCTGCGCGAGCGCGGCGCGCACGTGCAGCGCCCGCTGTGGGCCTCGACCTCGGTCAAGAACCCCTCGTATCCCGACCTGATGTACGTCGAGCCGCTGATCGGGCGCGACACGGTCAACACCGTGCCGCCCAACACGCTCGAAGCGATCCTCGACCACTGCACGGTCGTGCCGGACACCGTCGAGCAGGACATCGCGGGCGCGAAGAAGGTCGTCGAGGAGCTCGCGGCCGCGAAGATCTCGCTCTACGACATCACCGAGCGGCTCGTGGCCGACGGCGTGAAGTCGTTCGCCGACTCGTTCGGCGCCATGCTCGACGCGATCCGCGGCAAGCTGGACAAGCTGCGCGACGGCACGCCGCCGCGCGTCGCGCCGGAGCTGGGGCGCTACCAGCAGGGCGCCGAGGACGCGCTCGACCGGCTCGCCGCGGGCGACTTCCTGCGCAAGCTGTGGGCCCACGACCCCTCGGCCTGGACCAGCGATCCCGAGCACGCCGCGATCATCAAGAACGCGCTGGGCTGGATCGACATCGCCGAGAAGACCAAGGGCTCGGGCGGCGAGCTGGCCGAGTTCGCGCAGACGATCGCCAAGCGCTTCGACCACGTCGTGGTGCTCGGCATGGGCGGCAGCTCGCTCGCCCCCGACGTGCTGCGCGAGACGTTCGGCAAGCGGCCCGGCTTCCCCGAGCTGCACGTGCTCGACTCGACCGACCCGCAGCAGATCAAGGCCCTCGACGACGCGCTCGACATCGCCAAGTCGGTCTTCATCGTGGCCTCCAAGTCGGGCACGACGACCGAGCCCGACGCGTTCTTCCGCTACTTCTTCCAGCGCGTGCAGCAGACGGTGGGCGGGCGCAACGCGGCCGACCACTTCATCGCCATCACCGACCCCGGCACCAAGCTGGAAAAAGAAGCCAAGGAGACGGGCTTCCTGCGCATCTTCACCAACGCGCCCGACATCGGCGGGCGCTACTCGGCGCTCTCGTTCTTCGGCATGGTGCCCGCCGCGCTGGCCGGGATCGACATCGACAAGCTGCTCGGGCGCGCCACCAACGCCATGCACGCCAACGCCGCCAGCGTCGACGTCCACGACGCGCCCGGAGCGTACTTCGGCGCCGCGCTGGGCGCGCTGGCCAAGGCCGGGCGCGACAAGCTGACCGTGATCTGCCACCCGGCGGTGGCCGCCTTCGGCGCCTGGGCCGAGCAGCTGATCGCGGAGTCGACCGGCAAGAGCGGGATCGGGATCGTGCCGGTCGAGGGCGAGACGCTGGGCGAGGCGCGCGTGTACGGCGAGGACCGCGTCTTCGCCTACGTCGGCGCGGGCCTGGGCGGCAGCGACCCGCAGGCGGCGCGCCTGGCCGAGCTGGAGCAGGCCGGCCATCCCGTGATCCGCCTGACGATGGAAGACGCGCTCGACCTGGGCGAGCAGTTCGTGACCTGGGAGATCGCGACGGCCGCGGCCGGCGCGGTGCTGGGCATCGACCCCTTCGACCAGCCCAACGTCCAGGAGTCCAAGGACAACACGAAGCGGCTGCTGGGCGAGTTCGCGCAGGCCGGCTCGTTCTCCGAGCCCGCCCCGCGCGTGAACGGCGCGGAGGTCCAGGTCTTCCCGCTCGCCGGCTCGTCGAGCGCGGCGCTGGGCAACGACCTGCAGAGCGCGGTCGCGGCCATCGCCGAGCAGATCAAGCCCGGCGACTACGTCGCCTTCAACGCCTACGTCCCGATGGACGCCGCCGACCGCGACGCGCTGCAGGGCATCCGGCTGACCGTGCGCGACGCGCGCAAGGTCGCGACGACGGTCGGCTTCGGGCCGCGCTTCCTGCACTCGACCGGCCAGCTCCACAAGGGCGGCTCCGACGAGGGCGTGTTCTTCCAGGTCACCTACGACCCGCCGGCGGACCTGCCGATCCCCGGCATGGTCGGCTTCAAGACGCTGCAGCGCGCGCAGGCCCTGGGCGACTTCGAGTCGCTCGACAAGCGCAACCGGCGCGGCATCCGGATCCACTTCCCGGGCGACGTGAAGGCCGGCTTGGCCGCGCTCGCCGCCGCGGTCGACGCCGCGGTGAGCGCGAAGGCATAGGAGGCGGTCTTGCAACTCGGGATGATCGGTCTGGGCAAGATGGGGGCCAACATGACGACCCGCCTGGAGCGCGGCGGGCACGAGGTCGTCGCGTACGACCGCGACCCGGCCGCGGTGCAGCGCAGCGCCGCCGACGGCGCGCTCGCCTCGTCGTCGCTGCAGGACCTCGTCGCCAAGCTGCGCGCGCCGCGCGCGGTGTGGATCATGGTCCCGGCCGGCGCGCCGACCGACTCGACCATCGACGCGCTGCTCGGGCTGCTGCAGCCCGGCGACGTGATCGTCGACGGCGGCAACTCGCGCTGGACCGACTCCAAGGCCCGCTACGCGCGCTGCAAGGAGAAGGGCGTGTCGTTCGTCGACGCCGGCACCTCGGGCGGCGTGTGGGGCCTGAACAACGGCTACTGCCTGATGGTCGGCGGCGACGACGACGCGGTCGCCAAGGTCGAGCCGGTGTTCCGCACCCTCGCGCCGGAGGGCGGGTACGCGCACGTCGGGCCGAGCGGCGCGGGCCACTTCTCCAAGATGGTCCACAACGGGATCGAGTACGGCCTGCTCGCGGCGTACGGCGAGGGCTTCGAGATCCTCGAGAAGTCGGAGTACGACTACGACCTGCACCAGCTGGCCTCGATCTGGCGCTACGGCTCGGTCGTGCGCTCGTGGCTGCTGGAGCTGCTCGAGCTCGCGCTCAAGGACGACCCCACGCTGGCCGACGTCAAGGGCTGGGTGGCCGACAGCGGCGAGGGCCGCTGGACGGTCCAGGCCGCGATCGACGAGGACGTCCCCGCGCCGGTGATCACCGCCTCGCTGATGTCGCGCTTCGTGTCGCGCCAGGACGAGTCGTACAGCGCCAAGATCATCGCCGCGCTGCGCAACCAGTTCGGCGGTCACGCGATCAAGGCCGAGAGCGGCGCGATCGTCGGCAACTCGGCCGCCCCCAAGGGCGGCGCCTAGACCGTGGCCGGCACCGGCACCGCGCCCGTCAAGCGCGACGGCGTCGCCGCCAACCCGCTGCGCAAGGGGCTGGCGACCAACCGCATCACCGAGCCGTGCAACGTCGTCTTCTTCGGCGCCAGCGGCGACCTGATGAAGCGCATGCTGATGCCGGCGATGTGGAACCTGCGCCTGGGCGAGATCCTGCCGGCCGACTACGGCATCATCGGCTTCTCGCGCTCGGAGTACAGCGACGACGAGTTCCGGGCCGAGATGCGCAAGGCGGTCGACGAGTTCTCGCGCTCGGGCCCGGTCTCCGACCAGCTCTGTGACGAGTTCGCGCGCCTCGTCTCCTACGTCTCGGGCGACTTCGACGACGTCAACTGCTTCCACAAGCTGCGCGAGGCGCTCGAGAAGAACGACCGCGAGCTGGGCACGGCCGGCAACCGGCTGTTCTACCTGAGCACGCCGCCCACGGTGTTCGCCAC
>JASLGJ010000279.1 GCA_030150085.1 Candidatus Elarobacter sp.
CAGCGGGGTGCGGATCAGCGCGGTGAGACCGGACGTGCGATACGACTCGCGGTCGAGCGTGCCGTCCAAGCCGGTCGGACAGATGACGGCCAGGCGCGCGATGCGGTCCTCGGCCCGGGTCGCGGCCCGGATCGCGAACGCCGCGCCCAGCGACGAAGCCACGACGGCCGCGGGCTCGCTTCCGAACGCGTCGAGCGCGTCGGCGATCTGCTCCACGAACAGCTCGGCGGAGTACGGCAGCTTCGGCTTGTCGGACAGTCCGCAGCCCAGCAGATCGAAGGCGACCACCCGGTTGCGCCGCGCCAGCAGCGGGAAGAGCCGGCGGAACTCGTACGACGAGGCCCCGGCGTAGACGCCGTGCACGAGAAGGACGAGTGGACCCTCGCCCGCTTCGGTTGCAAAGATTTCGTAACCGCGCCAGGTCCAGCGGCGGCGGGTGCCGCCCAGAGCATTGGTGGGCAGCGGGGCGTTCTGGAGAGCGCGGTTCGCGGCGGCCAGGCCGCCCGCGACCCCGGCTCCGGCAAGGAGCGTGCGGGACAGTTTCTTCACGGTGTTCCGGAATCGTATCATGCCCACGACAGGACCGCCCCGGACGGCCGTCGCAACGCGGGTCGTGGTCTTCCGCGTCCTCGGGGCAGCGGCTCTGTTCGCCGTGTTGAGCGTCCCGGCGCACGCCGGTCCGTGCGCGCTGGGCGTCGGCCACGCCGTCTCCCTCAAGTCGACCGATCTCGACCCGGACGTGTTCGTCTGGGACAGCCGGCAGCGAGCCATCGACTACGCCGCCGGGTACTGGAAGGACACCCGCGACGTGCTGGCCCACTCGCTGCTCGCCAAGCCAGGCACCCGAGCGACGGTCGTCCAGTGCGCGCCCGGCGCGATCCACTCCAAGTACGCCAACGACCTCGAGGACGCGGTCGGCATCCGGATCCAGAGCGGTCCCAACAAGGGCCGCTACGGCTGGGTGACCTCCGAGGACGTCCACGAGCTGAGCCCGCGCAGCGCGACCGCCCGCCGCTGACCGTTTCGCCATTTGGCTAGCGCGCGGCGGCGCGCGTCGGTCACGGTGTCGGAACGCGGCGCGCGCTCCGACGAACGTCGCCGACACACGTCGTGCGAAGCGCGCGAATCGTTCGCCAATTCCCCAATTGCGCGGTGCGGCGCAGCCTCTAGAATGGCTACGTGGACAAGATCAACGCCGGCGACACCGCCTGGGTCCTGGCATCCGCGGCGCTCGTCATGCTGATGACGCCGGGACTGGGATTCTTCTACGGCGGCCTGGTGCGCCGCAAGAACGTGCTCTCGACCGTGATGCACAGTTTCTTCATCCTCTGCCTGATCAGCGTGCAGTGGGTCCTGTGGGGGTACTCGCTCGCCTTCGGCCCGGACGTGAAAGGGCTGGGAATCATCGGCGACCTCTCGTGGGTCGGCCTCAACCACGTCGGCGTGACGCCCGACAAAGACTACGCCGCGACGATCCCCCACCAGGCGTACATGGTGTTCCAGATGATGTTCGCCGTCATCACCCCGGCGCTCATCAGCGGCGCGTTCGCCGAGCGCAAGCGCTTCAAGGCCTTCGTGCTGTTCAGCCTGCTGTGGGCGACGTTCGTGTACGACCCGCTGGCGCACTGGGTGTGGGGGCACGGCGGGTGGCTGGGCAAGCTGGGCGCGCTCGACTTCGCGGGCGGCACGGTCGTCCACATCTCGTCGGGCGTGTCGGCGCTGGTCGCGGCCTGGGTGCTGGGCAAGCGCATCACCCACAAAACGGGTGAGGACGTGGAGCCGCACGACATCCCGATGGTCGTGCTGGGCTGCGCACTGCTGTGGTTCGGCTGGTTCGGCTTCAACGCCGGCAGCGCGCTGGCGGCCAACGGCCTGGCGGTCAGCGCCTTCGTCAACACCAACACCGCCGCGGCGATGGCGGCGCTGACCTGGCTCACCATGTCGTGGGCCTTCAAGGGCACGCCCAGCGTGGTCGGCGCGACCGCGGGCGCGGTCGCCGGGCTGGTCGCGATCACGCCCGCCGCGGGCTACGTCACGCCCGCCGCTTCGATCCTGATCGGGATGGTCGTCTCGGTCGTCTGCTACGGCGCGGTGCAGCTGCGCGACAAGATGAAGGTCGACGACGCGCTCGACGTGTGGGCGGTGCACGGCGTCGGCGGCACGGTCGGCGCGATCTGCACCGGGCTCTTCGCCACCACCCAGATCAACGCGGGTGCGGCCAACGGCCTGTTCTACGGCAACCCGGGCCAGCTCGGGATCCAGCTCGTCGCGGTCGCCGCGTCGTGGGTGTTCAGCGGCGTGATGACCTTCGTGATCCTCAAAGTCGTCAACGTCTTCGTCCCGCTGCGCGTGTCGGAGAAGGAAGAAGCGATGGGGCTCGACCTCTCGCAGCATTCCGAAATCGCCTACAGCCCGTCATAACGCAAAGGAGCTTGTTGTGGAAATTCTCGTCTCGATGGTCGCGTTCTTCGCGCTGATGGTCTCGTGGTTCGTGCTGCCCGCCGCGCCCAAGCCGGTCAGCCTGCCCGAGGCCGAGCTGCCCGACGCGATGCCCTCCGCGGCGTAGCGCCGCCGGAAACCCGACCCCGATACGAAAGCCGTGCGGAGCACGCACTCCGCGCGGCTTTTCGTTTCCTCCGGCGCGCCCGCCGCATCCCTCGCACACACCGTAGGAGGAACGTTGAAGTACCTCGTCGCGGCCTTCGCCGCCGCATGCGCGCTCGGTGCCGCCCCGGCCCTCGCGCAAACGCCCCCCGCTCCCAGCGCGGCACCCGGCGCCGCGCCCAGTCCGAGCGCGCTG
>JASLGJ010000294.1 GCA_030150085.1 Candidatus Elarobacter sp.
GCGTCGAGCCCTTCGGCGAAGTCGGCCGTCTCGCCGGCGGTGGCCTGCAGCTGGGCCTCGTAGTCGAGCGCTTCGCGCAGCTGGCCCAGGCCGTTGTGCTGCAGCTCGCGCTTGATCAGGCCCAGCGCGCGCGGGCCGTACGAGAACTGCTCGGCGAACATGCGCGCCTCGCTCACCACGTCGGCGGCCGGGACGACCTTCGTGCACAGCCCGAGCGCCTCGGCTCGGCGCGCGTCGAGGATCTCCGAGAGCAGGCACAGCTCGAGCGCTTTGGCGTAGCCGACGATGCGCGGCAGGGTGAACGACAGCCCGCTGTCGGGCACCAGGCCGATCTTCACGAACGCGGTGGTGAACGCCGCCGTCTCGGCCACGATGCGGAAGTCGCACGCACAGGCGATCGCGAACCCGGCCCCCGCGGCGATGCCGTTCACCGCCGCGACGTAGACCTTCTCCGAGCTCATGAGCGCGGTGATGAACGGCGCGAAGCGGCACTCCAGCACGGTCCCCAGCTGCGGCACCTCGCCGCGCGGCAGCGAGCGCTCGTCGTCGAGCGCCTGGCCCGAGCAGAACGCCTTGCCCGCGCCGGTGAACACCACCGCCCGCACGGACGAGTCGCGCTCGAGCGCCTTGAGCGTCACGAGCAGCGAGTCGAGCAGGTCGGCGGTCAGCGCGTTGTACGCGTGCGGGCGGTCGAGCGTGACGGTCGCGACGCCGTTGGCGCTCTCCACCCGGTGGTCGAGCGGGTTCATCGTCCTTGCCATGTCGGCTTCCGCTTTTCGAGAAAGGCCGCCACGCCCTCGCGCGCGTCCTCGCTTTGCAGCAGGGTAGAGAAAGCGCGCCGTTCGTCGAGCAGCGAGGCGTGCAAGGTATCCTCGAACGCGCGGCCGACCGCGCGCTTGGCCGCGCGCACCGCGCCGGGCGCCTGGCGAGCCAGGGCGCGGGCCAAGTCGAGCGCGACCGGGACGACCCGCTCGGCGAGCACGCAGCGGTTGGCCAGACCGTGCCGCTCGGCGTCGCGCCCGCTGATCTCGCGCCCGAGCAGGACCATCTCCATCGCCAGCGTCTTGCCGACGGCCCGGGTCAGGCGCTGGGTGCCGCCCGCGCCGGGCATCACGCCCAGGTTGATCTCGGGCTGGCCCAGGCGGGCGTCCTCGGCCACCACCAGCAGGTCGCACGACATCGCCAGCTCCAGCCCGCCGCCCAGGGCCAAGCCGCGGACCGCGGCGATCGTCGGGATGCCGACCGCCCACAGGCGATCCCACTCTTCCAGGCGCGGGCCGGCGGCGGCGAACTCGGCGATGTCGGCCCCGGCCGCGAAGGCCCGCTCGTCGCCGGTCAGCACCACCGCGCGGGTCGTGCCGTCGGCGTCGAAGCCTTCGAGCGCGTCGGCCAGCCGGGTCACCACGGCGTTGGAGAGCGCGTTGAGGACCTTGGGCCGGTTGAGCCGGACGAGCGCGATCCCTTCGGCCGGCCGCTCGATCAGCAGGACGTCGTCGTTCATAGGCTCCTCCGGTCGATCACGCGCTTGGCTTTGCCTGCCTCGATTCGCTCGATCGTGCCCGGCGGGACGATCCGAACGTCCAGGGAGACCAGCAGGACCTCGGCCAGCCGCCCGCCGACGGCGCGCGCGAAGGCCTCGGGATCGGCCGGCGCGGCCTCGGGGTGGTGCTCGATCTCGACCAGCAGCGCGTCCAGCCCGCCCGCCGGGCGGTCGACGAAGATGCGGTAGTTGGGCGACAGCTCGGGGAAGCGCAGCAGCGCCTCCTCGACCGCCGAGGGGAACACGTTCACCCCGCGGATGACCAGCATGTCGTCGACCCGCCCGGTGAACCAGTCGATCCGGGCCGTGGTCCGCCCGCACGCGCAGCGCTCCCGGACCAGGGAGGTGAGGTCGCGGGTGCGGTAGCGCAGCACCGGCATGGCCTCGCGGGTGAGCGTCGTGATGACCAGCTCGCCGCGCTCGCCGTCGGGCAGCGGCGCGCCGCTCTCGGGGTCGACGATCTCGGCCAGGAAGTGATCCTCCTGGACGTGCAGGCCGGCTTTGGCCAGACACTCCTGGGCCACGCCGGGGCCGATGATCTCGGTCAGGCCGTAGATGTTCGTCGCGGTGACGCCCCACAGCTCTTCCAGCTCGGCCCGCATCTCGCGCGTCCACGCCTCGGCCCCGCAGATCGCGTACTTCAGCGCCCGCGGGCGGCGCTTCTCGCTGCGGAAGCGCTCGGCCAGCACCAGCGCGTACGAGGGCGTCGCGCCGATTCCGACCACCGGCAGGTCCTCGAGCAGCTGCATCTGGCGCGCGGTGTTGCCGCTTGAGGCGGGGATCGCACAGGCGCCCAGCGTCTCGCAGCCGCCGTGCATCCCCAGCCCGCCGGTGAACAGCCCGTAGCCCCAGGCGACCTGGAACATCTGGTTGGGCTCGATCCCGCCCGCGGCCAGGCTGCGCGCGTTGACCTCGCCGAACACGCGCAGGTCTCCGGCGGTGTAGGCCCCGATCGTGGGGTTGCCGGTCGTGCCGCTGGAGGCGTGGACGCGGGCCAGCGCGCGCTCGGGCACGGCCAGCAGCCCCAGCGGGTAGCCGTCGCGCATGTCGGCCTTGGTGCTGAACGGCAGCCCGGCCAGATCGGCCAGCGCGGCCGGGGCGGCGGCGCCGCGCAGGCGCTCGCGGTAGATCGGGTTGGCCTCGCGCAGGCGCTCGACCAGCGCCCGCAGCCGGTCGAGTTGGAGCGCCTCGAGCGCGTGCCGTTCGAGCGTCTCGAACTCGGGCTGGAAGATCATGAGGGCGGGAGTACGCGCTACACGGGTGAGTTTACTTCGGGCCGCCGAAGCCGGGCGGCATGCCGGCCCCGCTGGAGTTCTGGTTCGAGCTCGCGAGCACGTACTCGTACGTCGCCGCCGCGCGCGTCGAGGCGCTCTGCCGCGACGCGGGGGTGCCGCTGGTCTGGACGCCGTTCATGCTCGGGCCGATCTTCGCCCTCCAGGGCTGGAACGACTCGCACTACAACCTCAACCCGCGCCGCGGCGCGTACATGTGGCGCGACATGGAGCGCCTGTGCGCCAAGCTCGGCCTGCCCTGGCGGCGGCCCTCGCAGTTCCCCCGCGCCACGACCGTTGCCGCGCGGGTGGCCTGCGCCATCGCGGACGAGCCGTGGTGCGGCGACTACGTACGCCGCGTCTACGTCGCGAACTTCGGCGAGGACCGCGACGTCGGCCGGCGCGAGGTGGTGGCGGAGATCCTGACCGAGCTGGGCCAGCCGGCGCAAGCGGTGCTGGCCGCGGCCGAAGCGCCGGCGCGGCGCGGCGCGCTGCGCGCGAACACCGAGCGCGCGATCGCGCTGGGCATCGTCGGCTCGCCCAACTGCGTGGTCGAGGGCGAGGTGTTCTGGGGCGAGGAGGGCCTGGAGGACGCCATTGCCTGGGCGCACGGCGAGCGCTGGGGACTGGCGCCGGCGTAGCCGCGGGAAGCGGGTGCGGTGCTGAACGAGGCGCGGATGGAGACGTCCGCGCCCCGTCTTCGCGTTCGGGCCGTTTTCTCCGGACGCCGCCGCGCGCCGGCTGGTCTGCCACGGCGTGCCGGTGCCGCTGCGTCCCAAGACCTTCGCGCTGCTCGAGTACTTCGTGCGTCACCCCGGCCGGGTGGCGACCAAGGCCGAGATCTTTGCCGCGCTGTGGCCCGACGAGGACGTCACCGAGCAGAACCTGGCCCAGCACGTCTTCCTGCTGCGCGGCGCGCTCGCGGCGCACGCGCCGGGCCAGGCGTTCCTGGTCACCGAGTCCGGGCGGGGCTACCGCTTTGTGGCGTCCACCCGCACGGCGAGCGCGCGGCGGCGGGCCGAATCCGAGGTCGAGCGGCTGACGCTGCGCGGCTGGTACCACCGGGAGAAGCGCAGCGCCGCCGGCTACGCGCGGGCGCGCGAGTTTTTCGAGCGTGCGCTCGAGCGCGACCGCGACGACGCGTCGGCCTGGGCCGGCCTGGCCGAGAACCATTTGTTGCGCTGCGAGTACCTGCTCGACCCGCCCGAGCCGGGCTTTCCGCTAGCCCGCGACGCGGCGCACCGCGCTCGCGCCGGCGCCCGATCTGCCCGCGGCGCACGCCGTGCTCGGTGACGTGGCGCTGTTCTACGAGCGCGACTACGCGGGGGCGGAACGGCACTACGGCGCCGCGCTGGCGGCCGACCCGCGCTACATCACCGCGCGGATGTACCGCGCCTGGTTCTGCAACGTCCGCGGCCGCCGCGCGGAGGCGCTGCTCGACGTGGAGACCGCGCTGGAGGACGCGCCCTACGATCTCAACTGGCTGACCGCGCGGCACGTGCGCCGCGGCCTTCAACCGCGCGCTGCCGCCGCTCGGCCGCGCCGACGCCTGTGTGCGGGTGCTCCAATCGGCGCTGGCGGAGCGCGACCCCTGGCTGGTGTTCGTCGCCGACCACCCGCTCTTCGACCACGCCCGCGCCCAGCGCCGCTTCACCGCGCTCTGCGAGCGCATAGCTCGCGGCGGCGGTTAGCAGCTCTCTGCGCTCCCCGAGCGAACCTTCTCAGTGATCAAGTGAGAACCCCGGCACCGGCGCGGCGTCCAGGAACGGTGCCGACGCACCGTGCGCGTAGTCGACCGTATCGAGCAGACGCAGGTCATTGATTCCGCCGCTGTCTTTCAGACGCCACGCTGCGAGCACGGCGCCCCCATGCCGGTCGAGGACGTGGATCCAGCCGTCGCCGCCCGATCGGTCGAGGCGGTCGCGCCGTTCGGAGGTCGCGACGACGAAGTGCTCGCCATCGAAGGCGAAGCCGCGCGCGAAACCCGCCTGGGGCAGCGCAAGCCGGTAGCCGCGATCGGAGCGTATCTCACCGGACTTGGTGCTGATCCAGAACAGCTCGCCATCGTGACGGGCCAGGCCGTGGATGGCGAATCCGGCGTCGGCGATCATCCCCGTGAGCCGCAGTTCGGCGGCGTCGAAGACCAGGATGAAGCTCGGCCGCCCCAGGTTGTGCGCTGCGACGTAGAGGCTCCCATCGGCCCACAGCAGCGAGTTCACGTGGTTGGCGTCGTCGGCTGCAGCCCCGGAACGCTCGACGTAGGGACGCACCTGCTGGCGGAAGATGTCGAACTCGAGCGGGGCCGGACCGGCACCGGTCGGCACCGCGATCAGCGAGTTCGTCCACGGGCTCGCTGCCCAGACGTACGGCGCGCGATAGGCGAGTTGGTGAGTGTTGATCTGCAGCGGCGTTGCGGCGGTTCGGACGTAGTCGAGCGCGCGGTCGAAGACCAGCAGTTGGCGATTGTTCGCGATGAAGAGCTCGTCGGCGTTCCAGGTGATGCCGAATGGACGGCACGGCGGTCGACCGACGACGGTGTGGTCGTGAAAGGCTGGTTGTGCAGGCAGTTCCCGCACGACGCCGCGCTCGACGTCCAAAACGACGCCCACCCGTTCCATATCAGACACCGTCGCGAGCGCGATCATCGCCACGAGCCGCTTCGTCGCACGCCGGCTGGGGTCATGCGGCGCGCGGCACGCCACGGCAGAAAGTGTAAACCTCTCTTGACGATGAGAAGAACGCGTGCTAGGATCGCCAGAAGCGGCGACGCACGTTAGGCCCTGAAGGGTCAACTGAAGCGTGGCCGCGACTTGTATTCGTTGGGGTGTTTGTGAAACGCAACCTTTCGCGACTGCATTTCATTGCTGGCGGCAGCGCCTTGCTGGCCGCGTGCAGCGGAGGCGGCGCGGCCCCGCCCGCCCCCAAGGCCGGCAATGGCGGAGCCAATGCCGCCGGAGCGTCCCGAGTGATCGTGAGCTCGAGCAGCGACAAGCGCGCGCTGGCGTATCACACGAGCACGGGGGAGTTCCTCGGCAGCTTGGTCGTCGGCAAGGTCTACACACGCGTCACCGGCCCTAAAGGCTCGGTGACGGTGCCGACCGCTCTGCCAACCACCAAGGGATGGTACAAGTTCCCCAACGGCGGTCGGTTCAAGCAGAAGACGCTCAAGTCGGGCAAGCGCGGCATCCTCGCCATCGACCCGACCGGAAAACGCACGCTGCTGCACATCTCTCCGAGCGGCGTGCTCTACGTGCGCCACGCGAACCGTACGACCGAGAAAATCGCTCTCAACTTCGACCTCAGTGCATCCCAGAACGCGACGGCCGTGCCGAATCGTGCCGCGTTGACTGCGCTCGAAACGTTCGTCGACCGACCCGGCGCGTGGAAAGGCGACGACGACTTCGCGAAGACCGAGGTGTCGCATACCGGGCTGGCCGACCTCAAGGTTCGGCGCCGCATGAAGAAGTCGCGCCGCAAAGCGGCGAGTGTCGGCAGGGTCGTGCAAGATTTCGGCGATTACTACGGCGACTACGGCGACTACGGCGATGCCGACTTGGGTGATGCCGGCGATGCGGGTGACGCCGGGGACGGCGATTGCGGAATCACGTTGAGCGGAAACTTCTCCTATACCTGCGGTACGGATTTCATCGTCTTGACCTCCGCGGCAGTCATCGCCGTCGGCTCAGGAGTACTCGGCGCCACTTCGTGCTTCGTCGCCGGCGTCTTTACGCTGGGCACGGCATGCGTCGCAGCCATCGCCGTGGCGGCCGGGTCGAGCGGGTTGGTGTGGGCCGCGTGGCGCAGCTACTCGAACGACAACTGCCCAATGCCAACGCCCGACTGCTGAGGTCGCGTGGCGCGATGAACGAGGTCTTCGCTGGCGCCGATGTCATTCGTGTCGTTAGCTTCGGCCTCATCTTCGTCGGCTTCGTCGGCATGATCGCCGGGTCGTCGCGCATGCTCGGGCACCGCAGCATGCGTACGGCCCGGATCACGCGCCGCCTATGGTGCGCCTGCGCACTCGTCAGCGGCGCGGCGTGCGCTCTCGCCGCGCTCCATCATTTTCCCGGGCATGACGGCGACCCGTATTGGGCCGTGGCGAGCGCCACGATCGGGATCCTTGCCCTCGTGTCGGTCTTTGTTCACCGTTCCGATCGGGCCACGTTCCACGGCGATGCACCGCCTCCGCGCGGGCAGCCGCACTGAGAGCACGTATGGACATCGATGCAGTGGTCGAGGCAGTCTGTACGGATCTCGCGCGTCGCGGGACTCTTGTCGTTCGGCACGGCCTGACGTCGCACTTTCAGCACCTGCAGCGCGTCGAAGCGATGCTCGAAGCGTGGAACGAAGAGCCGCACCTGCGCCTCGCCGGCTTGCTGTATCGCGCGTACGTCGGCGAGCGTGGCGCGCCCGCGCTCTACGCGCTCACCGAACGGCCGCTCTTGCGAGCCCTGATCGGAGAACGGGCGGAACTCCTCGTCTGGTGTTCCGGCGCGCCTACCGAGACGCCCTCTGAAGCACGCCGCGACCTTGCGGTAATCGCCTTGGCGGTCGCAGCCGAGGAGCGTTGCGACGCGAACGGTTTCCCGATCGCATGGCTCGCGCAGGCATCATCGACGTTGCCTCGTGACGCGGCCGTTCCAGCGCCGCTGGAGCTGGCGCCGGAATTGCCGCTCGCGGCAGACGAGGATGCGCTGCTTCGGGCATACGCCGCGGCCGGCGCGGCGCCGTTCGCCGCAGCGTCGATCAGTGCCCTACGCGACGCTGCCGAGCGATTTCCGTTCTTTGCGGAGCCATCGCTGTTGCTGGGCTCGGTCGCGCTTGCAGAGGGCGATCTCGCGGCGGCTGGACGGCTGGCTGCCGATGCCTACTCTCGTATCGTGGCCTGGAACGTGGCTTGGGACAAGCGGCTTCCTCCCGAAAGCTGGCTTGCGCTGGCGCTCTTTCTCCAGCAAGCCTCCACCGCGCCGCCCGCGGAAGCCGCGATGCTGGCCGGCGTGATGCACGATGCGCTCGCGTCGGGGTTCGGACCGGAGCGGCTGTACATTCGGCTCGGCGCGATGGATCTGCTGGCGACCCCGGCGGCCGAGCCGACTGCCGGTCCTTCCGCCGACGACGAGCCCTTCTGCGACGACGATCTGAACGATGTTCCGTCGCGATTCGCCGAATATCTGGCCGGACTGCTCGAGGAGGATCCTCGGCGCGCGCTGGCCGAGTACCCCGGGCTACGCGCACAGCCGTGGTGGGATGCCGAGCAGTTTCCGCTGGTGCAGGCACTCGAAGCGGCTGCCGGGGACATCGCACGAGAATTCGCGGCACTCGATCCGCGCACGTTCCACGCCGAGAGCGAGCGCATCGAGCGTGAGGGGAACTGGGACGTGTTCCTGCTCTACGAGCGCGGGAAGAAGCGCGAAGAGCGCTGTGCGCTGGTTCCGGTAACGACGGCGATTATCGAAGCTCACGCGACTCTGCGAACCCAGGCAGGTCTGGTGTACTTCTCGCGCCTCGCGCCGGGTTCGATCGTCGCGCCGCACCGGGGCCCGACCAACGTCCGATTGCGCTGCCACCTCGGCCTCACGGTTCCTGACAACTGCGGCATTAGCGTGGACAACGTCGTGAAGACGTGGCATGAGGGCAAGTGCATGGTCTTCGACGATTCGTTCACCCATTCGGTGTGGAACTCGAGCGACCGCGAGCGCGTGGTACTGATCGTCGACTTCTGGCATCCTGACTTGGATCCCGAAGAACGTGAACTCCTCGCGGGATTGCATCGGTACGGTGCAACGATGGCGGAGGGCTTGACTGCGTACTGGCGCAAGAATGACGAAGCGCTAGTCGCTGCATGGTGAGCCTCGTGTCGCTGCCGTCGTTCGTGCTCGAACGGCATCGGGTGGCGATCGAGACGCTGGCCGGCGACCTCAAGGAAGAGTTCGGGCCGCGACTCCTCGGGCTTTTGATTGGTGGGTCGGTAGGTCGCGGCACGGCCGTCCTCACGTCCGACATCGACGTCTTCGCGCTGGTCGACGTCACTTGGCACCAACGTCGTCGTCGCCGCGTCGGCGACGTGCAGGTCGACCTGTTCTTGGACCCGCCTGCGCGCGCGGAACGGCTCGTGGCACGCGACGCCGGAGCGGTCCTGCTCGACAACTACGCGAGCGGCTGGATCGCGTACGATCCACACGGTCACGTCGCCCGTATTTGCCAGGCCGCACGCGATCGTCATGCCCGCGGGCGAACGAGAGCGACGCCGGTCGAGTCGTTCGCGATGCGGGCGCGCTGCGACGATCTGCTCGCGCATCAACGGGATGCGCTCGCCGCGGAAGACACGCTCGGCTTCGCTTATCTGGCGGCGGCGCTCGCGACGTACGCCGTCGAAGCGTACTACCGTATCAACGGATTGTGGGATCCACCCCCGAAGGGACGCATGGCGTCGCTGGAGCGTGCCGATCCCGTCTTTTGCGGCGCGTTGCGCAGCCTGCTCGACGGGAATGCGCCGGGCGCGGAGCGGATCGAGGCCGCGACGGCGTTGCTGAGCCTACTGTTCGATGGTCAGGTTTTGCCTGAGCGCTCCAACGCGGTCGGACCGCGATTGCCGTTTTTCGATCGTGCATGACCCCAGCAGCGGTTCCTTCGAAGGCGCGCTCGACCGCATCGTCGCGGCATTGCCGCTTCCGCCCGATCTCCCCTGCGAGGGCCTGCTGCTCACGGGATCCTATGCACGCGACGAGGCGGGACCTCGAAGCGACGTCGATCTGCTCGCGATCGTTCGCGGTCGCGTCGTCTGGCGGAGCTTTTACCTCAGCGAAGGCTATGACGTCGATCTCTTCGCCTATGGCTTCGGCTGGCTGACGCGCCAATTGCGCGATCGGCGTCAACCGCTCGTCCAGATTGCGGCTCGTTCCCGCGTGCTGCGGGATCCCAACGGCAAGGCAGCGCAGATCCAGGCGCTCGCCCGTGAGACGTTGGCCGGTCCACCGTCGCCTCGGCCACCGCACGCGCTCGCAGGATATGCGCAGCGGATCAGCACCGCACTCGACGACGTCCTAGGCGTGGCGGAATCAGAGCCCAACTTGGCGATCGCCTTGGCCCTTGCAGAACTCCCCGGTCTCATCGACTTCTATTTCGGCCTGCGTGGCGAATGGCTCCTCGGTCTGCGACGCGGCATGCCGGTCCTGCATGCATTGGATGCCCCGCTCGCCGAACTGATCACTCGCGTCATGAGTGCCGACGGTTCTACCGTGCAGCGCGTCGATGCATTCCGTGCCTCAGTGCAGCACGTGCTGCGAGCCGCCGGTATGGAGCGCCGGTATTTCTCTGCCTACCTGATAGACGAGCGCGAGGTGAGTCGTTCTCGCGTTGAGAAACGTTGAGGACGGGCGCCGCTCGCTCGTGCTAGACTGCGGGCATGACGCACGTCGTGTTGGCCCTCGCGGTCGCGGCTTGTAGCGCGCCTGAGAACCGGCAGTTCGATTTCTGGCTCGGGCGCTGGCGCGTCACGACGCCCGGCGGCAAGCTCGCCGGGACGAACGTGGTGACGCGCGAGTACGGCGGCTGCGTGCTGCAGGAGCACTGGAGCGGCACCGGCGGCTCGCGCGGCTCGAGCTTCAACGTGTACGACCCGGCGCGCAAGCTCTGGCACCAGACCTGGGTCGACAACGGCGGCACGCTGCTGCTGCTCGACGGCGGCTTCCGCGCCGGCGCGATGACGCTCACCGGCCGCACGCCGACCGCCAAGGGCACCCGCATCGACCGCATCGTCTGGACCAAGCGCCCCGACGGCGCGGTGCGCCAGCTCTGGCGCACGTCGAGCGACGGCGGCGCGACTTGGCAGGTCGCCTTCGACGGGCTCTACCGCCGCATGCCGTAGCCGCCCGCGCTCAGCGCGCCGTCCCGGCGGGGGAGGCGAGCGGGGCGGCGGGAATCGCAGCCAGCGAAGGGGGGCTGCGATGATGAAGCTGGGCACCGCGGGAGCCGAGGAGCTGCCCGAGTTCGTCAGGTCGTACTACGAGCAGCTGCGGGCCGATTCCGAGGCGGCGAACGTCGCGTTCGCTCCGCCGCTGGCGGTGCCGGCGACCTGGGAAGACCTCTACCGGCTCGAGATGGCGACGCTCCTCGTGCGCGGCGAGCCCGACCTGCGGCGCTCGGCGTGGCTGGCCCGGCTGCGCTTTCGCAACGTCGCGGGCGAGTCGGCGTACCAGCAGTACCTGGCCTCGGTGCCGCCCGACCCGGCCACCGCGGACGCCGACGTGCTGCGCGCGGACCTGGTCAACCTGCTGCGGCGCACGTACTACCTGATCGCGCTCGCGCCCGCCAGCGAGTCCATTCGCCACCGCCTGCTGCTGGGCGGGGTCGGGCTGGGGCTGCTCTGTCTGGTCGCGATCGGCATCGTGGTCTGGCGCGTGCCGCCGACCGCGATCGGGATCTTCCAGCTCGCCATCTTCGCGGGCGCGATCGGCGGCACGGTGAGCCTGATCCAGCGCGTGCAGGCGCTGCCCGAGGCCGACCCGCTGCTGTTCCGCCTGAGCGGCTGGACGATGGTCATCCAGAGCCTGCTGGTGCCGCCGCTGGTCGGCGCCTTCTTCGCCGGGCTGCTGTTCCTGATCTTCGCCTCGGGCGTGCTCTCGGGCGACTTCTTCCCCAAGTTCATCCTGCCGCCGGTCAGCCCCAAGGGCGTCGACTTCAACGCGTTCTTCTTTCAGACCGCGCCGGAGAGCGGCAAGGCCTTCGCGCTGGTGATCGTGTGGTCGTTCATCGCCGGCTTCGCCGAGCGCTTCGTGCCCGACACGATCGACCGGCTCACCGCGCAGCGCACGGCCCAGGCCAGGAACGCCGTCCGCCGCCGCCGTTCGGACTAGACCGTGCGGCGCGCGGTCGCGTCGAAGAGCGCGGCCAGCTCG